>JAKACV010000069.1 GCA_021821085.1 Bacillota bacterium
GTTGCCAGGCCGTATTTACAAACAAAGCAGGCGACAGGAGCCAAATGGTTCCTGTCGCCTGCTTTGTTTGTTTATGAACAAGATGGTTATGGTTGTCATGAGCGCACGCAAAGGATCCTTTAACTATATATTGAGATCTATTTCAATTGTGCATTCATTTCACTTTTTAACTGAAAGTAGAGTGGCGTACCAACATTGACTGCCCAATTTGTAGTATCAGGTGAATACCAGCGTAACCCTATTGTCTGCGGTGATCGAGTAACATCCCATGCTGGAACAGGCACTCCGCGTATCGTGATCATGGCATAATCCGGATCTTTAACATAAAACGTGATGCCCCGTAGTTGTTGCCAAGTGGGAATGAAGTTGCCATCCACAGGGTTCACAACATTCGTTATATCGATATTTGTTATACCATTCTTTTTATCATAGACCACATGATCGCGCACGCCTTGCTGTACTAAATTGTAATTAAGTAACCGACTTGTGCGCGCAACTAGAATAAGACCATGATCTTGCATGTGCGCTAAGTGTACCAAGGCTTCAATCGTTTGTGTATTTAATGGGAATTGGTTTGCGTTTCCTTCTAAATGAGTTGCAATAACGGTATATCCATGAGCTTTCACAAGTTCATCTAATCGCGTCTGTGTAAGTTGCTCCCATAAGTACCCAGGATTCCACATGGTATTCCAATCTGCTATCATGCCCCCTCTTGGTTCATAAACTACTTTGCGCGTTCCTGTAAAGCGATAAAATCCCCACATCTCAGACCCATCGCGAAGTGTAATCGGGTAAAGCATTGTATTATAGATATACTGACTATCGTAATGATCAGACCAAACAAAACGCACCCCTTCATGTTCAAGCAAATCAGTAATATAATAACGCGTGTGAGGATTGTCACCTTGCATATAATGGTCAAAAGGAATATAAGATCCAAAATTAGCAACATTCGATTGATTCCCGTGATCAGTAAATACGTTAATAGATACTTCATTTTCCTTCTTTAGAAAATTCATTGCATTTACTTCCAATTGACGCGAAAATAGTGTTGTGTTCGAATCAACACGTGAAAAATCTCCAGCACTATGAAACGTATCAATCCATCCATGCCGAATATAGTACAGCAAAATGGGGGCATAAACACTTGGGACATTTGACGTACCTTTAAACATCGTCATCTCATTACGTACTGTGGCTCCATTATAATCAATTTCTTCGGGTTCATTAGAACCATTATAAAGAAAAAAAGAATCAGAAATATCAAGACCAAGTCCTTTACCAAGCATCGTCTCCGATTTTGTGTTGAGAAACTCATGAATAATATTAAATTTCCTCAGATCAGTATGATCCGCATCTGATTCGATCGCGAGCATCGATTGATATGGCCACGGAAACTTACGTTGAGTAACAATCTGTTTTTGCATCACCCGTTCTTGTGATGCAAAAACAGATTGACTGGTTAAATCAGCACCTGACAAAACACTGACTAACATTCCAGCTACGGTAGTTATTATTACAAATTTTTTGCCCAATTCATTCACCGCCAACCTATTGTCGTTACTTTAATTTCATTTTATAACACAACAGCAGTTATGAATAGACTGTTTAGTAATGTTTTTGTAACAAAAATTAAATCTCAATGTAATCATATAAGTTATTCAGCGTTTACCATCAAAACTCTGAAAGAAAATACATAACACGTTATAATAGACATATCAAAACACATAATCAGACTAACCACATGAAACATAACACCATTGCATAACAGGGGCTGTCTGAATGAACAAAGCAAACACACACAATTTTCCACATTAACAGGAACACTTTTTACTGTTCCTGAATTCAGTCTTCACTAAAAAATGCAAAGAGGATTGATCACTCCACGACGCTTACAACTGACATTACAGATTTCGCTCGATTAGAAAAAAGCCCTACACGAATTGACAATGAATATATCGCGCAGACTGAAGGAAACGATGCTACTTAGTAAATCTATTAAATTAACAATTAATTGAAATAACTGTCACGCCATGGAACAAGTTCAAACACTCGATGAAGCAACCGATTCACCAGATGTCGTTCTTGAAATTGTCCGTACTCTATTCACCAAACATTGGATACGCAGCCAATCAACCCGATTTCTCGGCATCAATGTCTCCCACTTAATAAGGCAACAAGCACCAGAACGACAAGTCAACATTTTTGATTTTCTTGAAGATCAAAATACGCCAACTGCCTTTTGCGCAAAAAATGAAAGGCAAAAACGACTAGACCAAGACGCACATGCCTTAAATGAGAAATTCTAGAAAAACATCATTACCACAGCGCGCGCTTTTACACCATGCATACCACAACTGAGGAGGAAATAAATTTCATGTTTACTAAACAAACAATTGTCCGATTTAGTGAATGCGATGGCCTAGGTCACGTGAATAACACAACATACTATATCTATATGGAGGAGGCTCGCGTTGACTTGTTTCGATTATTTATTCCATCACTCGACCTCACACAATGGAATTTAATCGTGGCTTCTACACGCTGTGATTATTTACAACAAGTCAAATTTGCAGAAATTATCACAACTTATACTTGGATTAGCCATATTGGAAAATCGAGTATGATCATTGAACACGCTTTACAAAACGATCAAAACGAATGGGTAGCACGTGGGCAAGCCGTAATGATTTATTACAACTATGAGACACAAAAAGCTGAGTCGATACCAGAGGCAATCAAAAACACACTCATGCAACAGATGGAATCTCCAATAAACGCACCTGATTTGCGAGGATAGATCAAAAAATCTCTACACCCCCACTTGCTACGCTAAAACCGCATAGGCTGAAAAGGAGTGTGTAGCCATGCAGGATACGTTTATCATCGTAGAAGGCAAACATGACAAACAGCGTCTTGCTCCACTCGTTAAGGCAAAAATCCTGATTCTATGTACGTATGGAATCCCTACCCATGATCATCTCATGGAATTAAAAGATGAAGTCGGAGATGCACCAGTTTTTATTTTTACAGATCATGATTATGTGGGTAGGCGCATTCGGAGTATTCTCAGTGATGAATTTCCGGAGGCAATTCATCTGCATACAAAAGCAGCATACGGTGGTGTGGAAAATACACCACTTATCTATCTCATCCATCTTTTAGAACGACACGAACTTTTATCAGAATCAAGATAATTATGCACATGTGCCCAAGCTCCTACGCGTACAATCGAACAACACCGCAAATTACGTGAAGGGAGCGAAGCTGTGTGCAAGGTAAAATTCATCTCCATTCAAGTAAAAAAGGACACAGACAACAACGACAGATATCCAAACGAAAAAAACAGGTAAACAACAAGCAGAACACGGAACTACAGACTGTTCCAAGCACACACTTTGTTGCGCGCCCTTTTCAGATTGTACGTGATCGAGAACGCATTGAACGATATCACACAGAAATGGTCGTATTGCAAAATGAGTTATGGCGTAAATTAGCAATGCTTGCACACGATCCAAATGAGACAAGGCGAATGCTCCGCAATCGTCAGGAAGGAGCAAACTTCGTTGCGCAATTACATCGCATGACCGCTCAGCGAGAAGGGCAAGCACTCATATTAGACACCTCAACAGGAGAACCGGTAGGGTATGTATTTATCACCGAATCTGTCGATCCACTTAGCAAGGAGAGGATGGGGATCATTGGAGAAATGTTTATAGAAGAACCTTGGCGTAAACAAGGCGCAGGTACTTTCGCTTTACAAGAAGCTGAAAAATGGCTAACCGCTCGGGGAACGTTCACCTTTCAAATTTTCGTCACGAAAATAAATGTAGATGCCGTCCACATGTATCAAAAAAACGGGTATTCAGTCGTTGATTATCGAATGATCAAGAGGGTTTCACACGCGACACAAACGCATGACGTACAGCACTAAGATATGATAGTATAAGACAGAGAGGAGGGATGTATTTTGAATAAAGTATTCCCATCCGCCGCATCAGCAATTGCTGACATAACCTCTGGTAGTACACTATTGGTCGGTGGATTTGGTCTAGTCGGCATCCCGGAAAGTTTAATTCAAACCATTCAAGAAAGCGATATCAGAGAACTCACTTGTATCAGTAATAACTGTGGGGTGGATGATTTTGGACTTGGTCTTTTGTTGCAAAATAAGCAAATTAAAAAAATGATCTCTTCGTACGTTGGAGAAAATAAGACGTTTGAACGCCAGTTTCTAAGTGGGGAACTTGAAGTTGAACTCGTGCCTCAAGGGACATTGGCTGAACGCATACGCGCTGGCGGTGCTGGCATTGGCGGATTTTACACACCGGCCGGAGTAGGAACTCAAATTGCTGACGGGAAGGAAACACGCGTGATAGATGGAAAAGAATACGTATTAGAATTTCCTCTCGTTGCCGATTTCGCAATCATCAAAGCGTGGAAAGCAGATCGCATTGGCAATCTAATTTTTCACGAAACTGCTCAAAACTTCAATCCGATGATGGCAACAGCCGGAAAAATCACCATTGTTGAAGTGGAGGAAATCGTTGCAGTTGGAGAACTGGATCCAGCGCAAATCCATACACCCAGCATCTACGTTCAACGTGTCATTCTGGGTGAACACTATGAAAAGCGAATCGAACGGCGTACCGTGCGGAGCTAAAAAGGAGTGATGAACAGTGGCACTTACACGAGAACAAATCGTTAGACGGGCTGCACGGGAAATCCCAAAGGGATCATATGTCAACCTGGGTATCGGAATGCCTACGCTCGTTGCAAACTACATACCGAATGATGCGGATGTGATCTTACACTCAGAAAACGGACTCCTTGGGATTGGGCCTTATCCCACTTCAGATGAAATCGATCCTGATTTAATCAATGCTGGTAAGGAAACCGTAACGATTGTCAAAGGAGCTTCGTACTTTTCCAGCGCCGAGTCATTTGCGATGATTCGAGGTGGTCATATTGATGTCGCCATCCTAGGTGGGATGGAAGTATCCGAGACTGGGGATTTAGCCAATTGGATGATTCCCGGAAAGATGGTAAAAGGTATGGGTGGTGCCATGGATCTTGTGCATGGTGCAAAGCGTCTCATCGTCACCATGGAACACGTCAGTAAGAACGGAGACCCAAAAATTTTGAAAAAATGCACACTTCCTCTCACGGGAAAAGGGGTGGTGCATCGCATCATCACAGATCTTGCGGTTATCGACGTCACCGCACAAGGACTTGTACTGCGTGAAGTCGCATCTGGTCACACTGTGGAAGAAGTCAAAGAACGAACAGGCGCCACACTCGCCATTGAAAATCCGATTACTGAAATAACCCTATAATGCGACTTGACCACGAGCCGCATGCTCTACTGTTTGTACAGGTAAAGAGATAATCAGATCCTTTGATTGCGCATCATATCCAACTAAACGGTATGCCCCAAATGTTTTCTCAATATAGAGCGTGTCTTTGCTTTTATTCACATGGACTCCGTACTTCACTCCTTCATCCGCAATTGCAGTAAGCAACCAGGGAGTCGGTACTGGCAATCCATCAATACTTCCATGCACTCTGCTAAGCATAAAGAAACCGCGATATACATCGGGAATACCCTGAATGGAAACAGAAAAATCGACGGGTAATTGAGTGAGTGGGTGAACCATTAGATGAATCGATACTTGATCGCCCACCATTCCAAGTTGTAATTGACTTGAGGAGCGCCAAACAAGAAACTTTTCAAGTGGAAAGTACAATTGCACTCGATTATTGTTGGATCCCTGATTAGGAGCCACTGCAAACACGGACGTTTGTTCTGCTTTTTGTTGTAAATAGCGAACTGCACCAACAGCAAAAAGCCCTATACCAATGACCACGATCAGGATCCCTGTGAGAATCCCTGCAATAAAATTCATTCGCAATCGATTTGTAATTTGCTTTGATACACGCTCTGTATGATTCGTTTGTGAACGCAATGACTTCATAGCAAACACCTCGCTAAAAGCCTATAGGCAAAAGTGGGATTTGTACAAGTATACACACTCTCAATCAACACATGCCAAAAAGGCGGAACCTGAAGTGCTATATTTCGAAAAAACCGTCACCATTGAAGAAGACGGTCGCATGGTCAAAAGTTTACTGAGTTCTCTTAATCTTAGCCGCCGGCTACGCCGCGACCTTCTATCCGGCGGTCATATTCGCGTAAATGACAAACCTACGTTTTTAACGAGTCGCGTGCATGTAGGCGATCAGATCATAGTTGAGCCAGTAGTAGAAACAAATGACCATTTCCCACCAGAGTCTATTCCGCTTGATATCGCGTATGAAGATGAACATCTCGTTGTGATTAATAAACCACCAGGTCTACTTGTTCATCCAACAAGTAGAGAGCGAACGGGAACGCTCGCTTCGGCTATATCCTTTCATATGGAAAAGCAAGGAGAATCGTATCGTTTTCGTCCTGTGCATAGGCTCGATCGGGATACATCTGGGTTGCTGATCATTGCAAAACACAAACTCGCACATGAACGTTTATCGCGCGCTCTGCGCAAACGCGAAATTCACCGCGAATATATGGCTTTTACTGTCGGTAATATCCAACAAGACAAGTTTAGTATTTGCGCACCCATTGGTTTAAGCGAAGGTTCGACACTAAAACGCACCGTATACTTCGAAGGAACAAGTGAACTCGCTAAACAGGCGATCACACACGTTCACGTCTTGCACAATTATATCGGGAACTTGGCCGCCAAAGTAGAAATAACCTTAGAAACTGGTCGAACACACCAAATACGAGTCCACCTCGCTTCCATTGGCCATCCGATCTTCGGGGATACTCTCTATGGTGAAATTCATGCAAATGAATACGCTCCGGAGTTATCACGCCAAGCTTTGCATGCGTTCAAACTATCTTTTGCTCATCCTGTTACTGAAGAATATATCGTCTGCGAGAGTGCCTTGCCAGACGACTTGCGGCAGTTCGAAGTCTTTTTAGAACGCGCTACGTCCGATAGATAATCTACTACTGCAACATTCGCAACATTAGGAGGGTACAAGCTTGCTGGACGGTAAACAACTGTTGATTCGCTTAACAGAAACAGCAGGCGGTTCAGGAGATGAGTCGCGTGTCGCAGGCGTCTTACGAGAAGCCGCTGAGTCACTGGTCGATGAAGTTACTCTTGATTCCGTCGGTAATATTACACTGATCACCCGTGGAACAGGCGATGGCCCACATCCTCGCGTAATGCTTACAGCCCATACGGATGAAATTACGCTAATGGTAGCAAAAATTGAAAAAGGTGGTTTTTTACGGGTAGCTCAAGTAGGAGGATTTGATTCTCGCACCTTGCTTGGACAAGAAGTAATGGTGCATGGCACATCGACTATCATGGGAATTATCGGATCGAAACCACCACATCTTTCGACACTCGAGGAGCGTAAAAAGACCATTCCTTTACAGGAGCTTTTTATCGATCTAGGCATGTCAGAACAACATGTACGTGAGATTGTGGCTGTGGGAGACCGCATCACGATGAACCGACACACGATACATCTACTCGGTCATCGGATGAGCGGAAAGGCAATGGATAACCGCGCGAGTGTAACTGCAATGACCATTTGCCTTGATGAATTACGCAAACTTCACCATCATGCCGATGTCTATGCGGTGGGTACTATGCAAGAAGAAATTGGAAGTAAAGGTGCACAAACGGCTGCATTTCACCACATGCCCGACATTGCCATCGCAATCGACGTATGTCATGGCGAAACTCCTGGCGTCTCATCTGATCTTGCGAAAAAACTAGGTGAAGGACCTGTCCTTACACTGGGTCCGCGAATTCATCCGAAACTCTTTACGGCAGTACGTGATCTGGCCAATATGGAAAACATCCCCTTGCAAGTTGAAGTCAGTCAAGGGCCTACTTGGACAGATGCCGATCCAATGCAGATTGTACAAATTGGCATCCCAACTGTACTAATTTCTATTCCGCTTCGCTATATGCACACGTCTGTAGAGACGCTCGATTTTGAGGATATACGTTTTGCTGGCATCTTGCTCGCTCGATTTATTGCAACCATTGACAGCGCATTTGTGGAGGGGCTTACATGTTACTTAAAAAATTAACAGAGGCATTTGGGCCCTCAGGATTTGAAGACGAAATTCGCCAAGTAATTTATGAAGAAATCAAATCATATGGTGATTCGATTTATACAGATGCACTTGGAACGCTTATCGTTGAAACAAATCTCGAAGCCAAGGGCCCAAAACTCTTGGTTGTTGCACATATGGATGAAGTTGGATTTATGATTGTCGACATTAATGACTACGGACTGTTACGGTTTCGACCATTGGGCGGTGTCGATCCACGCATTCTAGTCTCAAAACCAGTTTTAGTGGGACCAAATCGACTATATGGCGTCATCGGTTCAAAAGCAGTGCATCTGCAAGAACCGGAAGAACGTGAACATCCGCTGCAACTTCAACAACTGTACATTGACATTGGCGCTCACTCACGTGAAGAAGCAGAAAAGTATGTGACAGTTGGCGATCTCGCCGTGTTTGCTACAAAATACGAAGAGGTAGGAGATCGACGCGCAAAATCGAAGTCATTCGATGACCGTGTAGGTTGTGCTGTCCTTATTGAAACGCTTAAAAAGAAATTTAATCTACCGATTGTGTATGCATTCACCGTACAAGAGGAAACCGGACTGCGTGGTGCAGGTCCAGTAGCGTATCGCGTCAAACCAGACCTTGCGATTGTCATCGAAGGGACGGTGTGTTTCGATGTAGTGGAAACTCCATCACATGGTCAGTCAACCATTCAAGGTGCCGGTCCTGCACTCTCTGTGGTCGATTCAAAAACAATTGGACACCGCACATTTCGCGAACACATTTTGGAAGTAGGCGCACAAGAAGGTATTCCTGTACAATTGCGGCGAACCATCGGTGGCGCAAACGATATAGGCGCGATACATCTGACTGGTATGGGAATTGTCAGTGCAGCGATCAGTGTACCGACGCGTTATATTCATGCCCCATCACAGATGATTAGCTTAGATGATTTTTTTAATACTGTGCGGCTCCTAGAAGCAGTGCTTCGCAGCATCGAACAAGGAGGCTTTTCTATCTAATGAAAGATCTGATTCGCTCACTTACGATTCCATCTGGTCCATCTGGGTATGAACTACCAATTAAAAATGACATTCGTCAGATCGTAACCCCATTTATTGATGAGTGCTATGAAGATATATTGGGTAACCTTTACGCCGTAAAGAATGCGAAATCTTCATCGTCAGATAAAACGGTCATGCTTGTGGCTCACATGGATGAGCCTGCACTCAGTGTCATCGATATGGATGACCATGGTTTTTTACGCATAGCGCCACTTGGCCCGTTACGACCATCTGCACTCGTCGGTGCGCGTGTAGTTTTTGCCCGTACAGGAAGACGTGGCATCGTAGGCGCAGACCATGGGATAGCCTTAAAAGACCTTGAATTTGCACATCTATTTATCGACATTGGCGTATCAAACCCAACGGATGCCAATAATTATGCGCAAATCGGAGATGCCGCAACGTTTGCCTATGGTTTTGATGAAATCGGTGATCACATGATCGTAGGCCACGCTCTCGATAACCGAGTCGGATGCGCACTCTTGATTGACGCGTTACAACATGCTCAAAGTGAATACACGATCGTTGGCGTCTTCTCTGCACAGCAAGCCGTAGGATCACGCGGGGCAAAGGTTGCGGCGCATCGGATCCACCCAAACGTTTCCCTTGTGCTTGACGTAAGTCCTACAGGAGATACACCAAAATCCGAAAACTCAGCACTTGAACTCGGACAGGGCGCAGGCATCAAGGTGTTAGACGCTAGTATGGTGGTGGCTCCCAAATGGCGCGACAGCCTAATCGAAGCCGCAAAAACAGCACATGCACGATATCAAATGGACGTATCACCACATACGACAAGCGATGCCGGCGCCATATTTTTGACACAGGATGGTATTCCTACCTGTGGTCTTTCTATTCCTGCACGCTACCTTTTTACACCATCACAAATGGTCCATTTAGACGATGTAACCAGTGCACAGCAAATCTTATCAAGTTGGTTATCTCGTCTCGGATAGTCCTGATTTCTATGAACGATGTACACAGGGAGTTGCAATCGCAAACACCCTGTGTATTATTTTTTATCTATTTGATCGGATACACCTGCCACACTTTGTAGTATAATGTGACAAACCCCATTAGGAGGGCCAACAATGTTGCGTTATTTAACTGCCGGAGAATCTCATGGCCCAGCGCTCACAGCCATTATTGAAGGTTTGCCTGCTCATTTACCTATTGATATCACCCTAATTAATCATGAATTATGGCGACGTCAACAAGGTCATGGTCGCGGATTTCGCATGAAGATTGAATCAGATGAAGTCGAATTTCTCGCTGGATTGCGATTTGGAAAAACTCTTGGATCTCCACTGTCCTTTCGAATCGCAAATCGTGATTATAACAACTGGGGCCCTCGCATGTCTCCAACAGGAAATCCTCCTGAAGATTTAAATCGAGTAACCAAGCCTCGCCCAGGACATGCCGATCTCGCGGCTGCATTAAAATATGACTATTCGGATATACGAGACGCACTTGAACGTGCAAGTGCTCGAAATACAGCCACGATTGTGGCGGTTGGGGCGATTGCACGACAACTACTAGCCGTGTTCAATATTCAACTATTTTCACATATCGTTCAAATTGGAACCGAAAAAATCTCGCCCGAAGTGTTAGCCAATCTGAATCTCACTGAAATTGCACAGCGCGCAGAACAATCTCCCGTTCACACCGCAGATCCGGAGGCAGAGCAACGCATGGTGGCAACGATTGATGCTGCAAAAGAACAGGGGAATACAGTCGGTGGCATATTTGAAATTGTGGTGACAGGTGTTCCCGTTGGACTCGGAAGTTATGCGATGCCGGATCGTCGTTTAGACGGTCGATTAGCAGGGATGCTCATGAGCATTCAAGCGATTAAAGGAGTAGAAATCGGGGCTGGATTTGAAGCGGCTAGACAATTAGGTTCTATTGTACATGACGCCATTTACTACGATCAACCCCGTGGATTTTATCGCACTACGAATGGTGCTGGTGGAATTGAAGGTGGAATTTCTAATGGGGAATCGATCGTCGTCCGTGCAGCTATGAAACCAATCCCTACATTATATAAACCACTTCCCAGTGTGGATATGGTAACAAAGGAAACCTATCTTGCCGCCATTGAACGATCTGATGCCTGTGCGGCACCAGCAGCAGCCGTCGTCGGTGAGAATGCAGTTGCGTGGGTCATCGCGGAGGTATTTCTTGAAAAATTTGGTGGAGATTCCATAAAAGAAATACAACGCAATTATGACAGCTATCTCATGCAAGTAAAGGAGCGTTCATGACGTGCAACAATCTTCCATAGAAATTCCAAAGCGCCTCCTTGTCAGAGCGCAGCAAGGCGATTACGAGGTTATTATGGGGGCACATCTATTACAGCGAGCACACGAATGGCTAGCGCCTATACTTGACCCGACCGCACACCTCATGATCGTCTACGACATGGCGTTGCAAACAACGGGTTATGTGGATATTCTAAAAAGAGGTCTAGCCCCTATTTTCCCACATATTCATTCAGTCGCTGTAGAATCAGGGGAATCATCAAAATCCCTCGAACAAGCCACCTTGTTGTACCGTAGCTTCATCGCGGCAGGGCTGGATCGCCGTTCTACCATTCTTGCTCTCGGCGGCGGAGTGATCGGCGATTTAGCAGGATTTGCGGCGGCTACGTTTATGCGGGGCATTGGATTTGTGCAAATTCCAACTACGCTACTCGCACACGATGCAAGCATCGGGGGGAAAGTAGCAATTAATCTACCTGAAGGAAAAAACCTTGTCGGCGCGTTCCATGCACCACACCTCGTCCTCTATGATGTGACAACCCTTCATACATTGCCTCTATACGAAAGAGCGAGTGGATTGGCTGAAGCAATCAAACACGGGGTTATTGCCGAACCCTCCTTGTTTACCTTTATCGAAGAACATGTCGAACAAATCTTAGCTGGCGACACAGAACTGCTCACCATGCTGCTTTACCGCTCTTGTAAGGTCAAAGCTGATATTGTCAGCCAGGATGAACGCGAAGCAGGATTACGAGCCATATTAAATTTCGGCCATACAATTGGTCATGCGATTGAAGCAATTCAATACGGTGTCTACACACATGGTGCTGCTGTGGCATTGGGTATGGTGTACGAGATGGAGATCGCTCGCGCGCTTGGGCTTGTCGATTCGGATAGTGCCAAACGCCTGAGGGTACTTCTCGAAAAAGCTCAACTTCCCACTGAATTACCCGAAGAACAAAAGGGACCTAATGTCATCAACACGTTCATCGAACACATGCGCCGTGATAAAAAGGCGCGTGCACGCAGTCTTCCTTTTATTTTACCGACACAGTTAGGAGCCGTGACTTTTGTCGAATCAGTAGATGAAGATCTTGTAAAACGGATACTCGCGGATGTCAAGCGTCAGTGAAAATGTCACCTTAACTCGTCAGTGAAAATGTCACTTATACAGCGCCATGCGTAGCTAGGGTCATTGCCCGCTTTATCGGGC
>JAKACV010000070.1 GCA_021821085.1 Bacillota bacterium
AAGTCTGGACATGCGCGCGGAGTGTACGATAGGTGGTACATGAGCACGCATGTCCAGCACAAGCCGAAGCCCTGCGCCGCAGAGTTCTCGACCCTTTTTGAACAACCTCATAAAATAAAAATAGCTACTTAGCGAATAAGTAGCTCCTGCATATACCAAAAGTATACACTGCTCCCTCCGCTGGCATTACCCAGATCAGGTTAACGGTCGGTAATGAAACAATTACCCTCTCAGCCTAGTCAACTAAGCTCCCGCATATATGAAATTCGTCCATACCATATCATATGTTTTTCTTCATTTCAATCCATTTCCCAGAATATTGCCCCAAACCTTTTTGTGTAAAAAATTATTTTTAATAGCGCACCGCGCACCAATTAAGTAAGTTCTATGGCACTGAACGACAACTTACATTTGCTGGCGTTCTCTTTTATGGGGAGTTCGCCAGCAAGTAATCCACAACACTCTGCGCAGAGTAAGTGGTGTTATCGGACGATAAAAACACACGAATTTTTTCGATGCCATCACCACTCGTTACGATTGGAGGTTCAATCGTCCCGGAACTCTGATACTGCGCCAATCCCGCCGTGGCCATTAATCCATTGCACAAACACTTGCGACCCATCGTGGCCTCCGGCAGCCCTCCTTTATTTACGTACGTATCAATAGGTTCTGCCGCACAGCGGAAATTTACATGATTTTGTGAATCAAGATAAGCTTCTCGTAAATAACCTAAATCACAAGTCCTACGACGAAGCTCGTATGTGCTCTGATTAGATAGCGTTTCTTTCACATCGACAACTTTAAAAGGAAATCCAGTAGGAGAAGCATATGGATCAGATCGGACATGAACTGACCCCAGGGAGATATCTCTTGCAATCCGCCGTTTAAGATCTACCTCCATGCCGGACTCCGCACAATATGCGAAAAGAGTGCCCACTTGAATTCCTGTCGCTCCTTTTGAATGTGCCGCAACAAGACCTTCAGGAGAATCATATCCACCAGCGAGCCAAAATGGATATCCAAGAGCAGCGATGGCATCAAGATCTACCTCATCGCGTACATCGTAGACTGGTTGCCCCGCTTCATCGTATTTTTTAGGTCCACGCGGTGGTGCGTTGTGACCGCCAGCCGATGGCCCTTCAATGATAAACCCCTCTACAGAACCTGTTGCTTTTTTGGCCATCAACAACGCCAAACTATACGATGAAATAATAGGGAAAAAGTCTGGGCGACGCAGTGTCCCCTGTAAAGCGCCTTCATAGTCGCGGGGATCAAACTTAATCAAGGGCGCATCACCGGCCTTCATTCCCGCAACCTCACAGCGTAGACTGGCAGGTTCATGCTCCGCCAAAAGATTGAGGGCGCCAGGAATTTCGCGAGGTATTCCAGCGCCCATCAATACAACATCTACATGGGCTCTCATCGCACCATACAAAACGGCTAGGTTTGGAAGAGCCAATTTCGTCAAAAGATTAATACCAATCTGCCCAATGTGATCCGACTTGGCCAACCAGACCTCGACGAACCCGGCCAACATAGCCATTGTATTTTGCCATCGCGGGGAATCAAGTGTCCACATAGGTAGTCTTCGATAAGGTTGATGCGGCAATCTTCCATCAGGGAGAAAATAACATTGAATAACCTGTTCTGCTAAAGCCGGCCACGGAGACGCCGCCAATGCCCTTCGAATGTGCCCCCCCTCATCACCATCTTGCAGACGACGCAAAAGCACCGTGTCAATCCCGGTTCCCGAAACCACCCCGAGCTGCCCTGTCAAAGAAACAGCCCGCGCTAATTTCCAATTTGAAATTGCCACACCCATGCCGCCCTGAATAATTGTGGGCCACTTCCCCTTGATAAACTGCCCATTTACCAGGCGATCGCTCATCCATTTCCCTCCGTTTACCCATTCGTCCTTTATAAACTCAATCTTATCATAGTATTCATAACTCATACCTATCTGAATATAGGATTCATCAATAGCCTCCATCCAGAAATACATTCATTGTCTATATATTTTTCATTTCCTATTTGAGCCACGTGTTATATACCAGCAGTTTTTCTGTTTCAATCGTGTTTCCTATCATGAAGGCAAAGGAAACATAGTCATCTTCTATAAGACACTCTACAAATTTGTTACATACCATAAAAACAAATAATTATCAACATGATTTCGTACTAATTATCCCCGGTAGTTTCGTACTAGTCAATACCACTCACAAGGAACATGCTACAAACATCGACTCATGTCACAATAGTAACAGAGGAATTAAGGAGGTAATACAGATGGCCGATATTCGCACGTATACGAACGCGGCGGGATTTTATGAAATTCGCATGGAGTCAATCGGCGGATTAGGTGCAAATCTCGCCGGAAAAATGCTGGCTGAAGCAGGTGTTCTACGTTTAGGGTATAACGGGTCGAACTTTTCTTCCTATGGGTCTGAAAAAAAAGGAACACCTGTTAAAACATTTATTCGTTTTGCCGCGCCAGAGACAGAGATACGATCCTCATCACCAATAGAAGAACCTCATACAGTGGCTGTGTTTCACGAATCGCTTTTGCGCACGGAAAATTGCATTGCAGGCTTACCCCCAAATGGAACACTCATCGTCAATACTGCAAAGACGCCTGATGAGATAAAAACGATCACTCAACTAAACTCTGGCACCATCGTGTGCATCGATGCACTGCGAATTGCCGTAGAAGAAAAATCCCGAGTGAACACAGCCATGCTGGGCGCTATCTGCCGTGTGGTCGATTTTCTCGACGAGAACGCAGTAAAACAAGTGCTTTCGGAAACATTCGGAAAAAAATACCCCGCCTTAGTCACAGCAAATATACAAACGTTTGATCGCGGATTTACTGAAGGACGTGTTCAAGAGTATAAATCACAACAGCAACAAACGCACGTCCCATTTGCCCACCCAAAATCAACCCTCGGCTACGATACCCAACCACTGGGTGGCGCGATTATCAATCCAGGCAATTCAGTCACTCGCGATCTCAGTGCATCCCGCTCTGGATTTTTACCTGCATTCGCACCAGATTCCTGCATCCACTGCGCTGCTTGCGATGAGACATGTCCTGACATGTGCTTTGTTTGGACCGCCAAACAAGATGAGCGCGGACGCACCTATCAGTACTTACAGGGAATCGATTATCAGTACTGCAAAGGCTGTCTGCGTTGCATTACCGCTTGTCCCACAGACGCATTACGTTCTATTCGCGAAACAGATGGATATGCAGATGAACATCGAGTCACACATTCAGTTAGCGCTTAATACTCGTAAAAAGGAGTTGAATGACCATGGCCTTGCAAGAACAACACGCTTCCGCAAATCTAGCTCTCATAAAGATGACTGCATCAACACATACCGTGGATCAAACGACTGATTTTCGTTCTGGCAACGAGATGGCGGCAAAAGCGGCTGCGCAAATCAACTATCATATGATGGGTTATTTTCCGATCACCCCGTCAACCGAGATTGCTGAATATCTAGATGAGATGAAGGCAAATGGAGAACATGATATCGTGATGATCCCTGCAGACGGTGAACATGGATCTGCCGGGATCTGTTATGGCGCAGCCGCGGCTGGCGGTCGCGTGTTTAACGCGACATCCGCGCAAGGTTTTCTTTACATGTTAGAACAACTGCCAGTCCAATCGGGCACGCGTTTCCCCATGGTACTTAATCTTGTGACTCGCGCTGTTTCTGGGCCCCTTGATATTCGCGGAGACCACTCCGATCTGTATTATGGTCTAAATACGGGTTGGCCCATTTTATTGGCCAAGGATCCACAAGCCGTCTATGATTTAAACCTCATTGCGCTGCGCCTCGCCGAACACGCAGACATTCGCCTGCCTGTAATCGTCGCGTCGGATGGTTTTTTTACCTCACATCAAAAGCGACGTGTTCAATATATCACGCAACAAACTGATGTTCAGCAATTTGTCGGCGATATGCCAAAACCACCAATTGATGCACTTGATCTTGAACATATTGTCACCATAGGCCCTTACATGAACGATCCTGATTTGATCAATACGCGATATCTGCAATCAGAGGCCATGTATCGTGCAGAGGATGTGTATCAAACGATTGCGGAGGAATTCGAGCAGATCAGCGGTCGTAGATACGGATTGTTAAATCAATACCAAATGGATGATGCAGAAGTTGTCGTCATCCTGCTCAACTCTGCATCAGATACCGCAAAAGATACAGTTGATCAATTGCGCGCAAAGGGAATTAAAGCAGGCGTACTCGCTCCCGTGATGATTCGACCCTTTCCCAAAACCGCCATTCAAACTGCGTTACGCTCAGCCAAAGTTGTGTTAGTTGGTGAACGCGCCGATTCATTCGGCGGTCACGGGGCTAATATTAGTCATGAAATTAAATCAGCACTGCAGGAGGTACACTCCACCGCTACTGTTCTGACACGGATTTACGGGCTCGGTGGTCGAGATTTCTATCCGGACGATGCAGATCAGTTTTTCGATCTCTGTCTAGCTGTAGTAGCTGGAAAAGAAATCCCTAATTTCGGCTACTATGGAATTACAAAGGGAGATCCCGCACTGGCACCGAGTGCTCGGACGAAACCCTTGAAAAAAGAGCAAAAGACAGGTTTTATTCACGTAGCACAAGATCCAAAAAGTGGTCAACTACAAGTAAAGGTGCCTCCGCTCAGGGCTTTAACTGCGAAAGAACAACGTATCGCCCCTGGCCACGGTGCTTGTCCTGGATGCGGTATTTTTCCCGGAATCAATACTTTCCTTAAAGGCATTGAAGGCGATGTCGTTGTCTTATACCAAACGGGTTGCGCCATGGTAACGACTACAGGATATCCATTTTCATCACACCGGGTCACCTACATTCACAATTTATTTCAAAATGGCGCAGCTACACTATCCGGCGTTGTCGAGATGTTTTTTGAACGCAAACGGCGGGGAGAGATTCAAGTCAGCGACGACGTTACCTTTATCATGGTAACCGGCGATGGTGGTATGGATATTGGCATGGGGTCAGCCATCGGAACTGCATTGCGCAACCACAAAATGATCATCCTCGAATACGATAACGAAGGTTATATGAACACAGGTTCACAATTGTCCTATTCTACGCCACTCGGTCACATGACGTCGACTTCAAATGTAGGGAAGTTCGAACAAGGAAAGACATTTCAGCATAAAGATACCGCACAAATTATGGCAGCAACCAACATCCCCTACATCTTTACAGGGGTTGAGACCTACGCTCAAGACTTAATTAAAAAAGCAGCAAAAGCACAGTGGTATGCAAATCATGATGGAATGGTCTACGGCAAAATTTTGATCGCCTGTCCGCTTAACTGGAAGTCTGCCGAAGAAGCGGGGCATGCGATTGTCGGTGCTGCAGTCGACAGTTGTTTCTTCCCCCTCTATGAAGTCGAGCACGGGATTACAACAATTACGTATAATCCAGAGGAAAAAAACAAGCGCATTGCAGTGAGCGATTGGTTAAAAACGATGGGTAAAACAAAGCACTTACTAAAATCTGAAAATCATAACCAATTGCAACAGTTTTCCGATGAAGTAGAGCGACGTTGGCAGCGATTAAAAGCCAAACACGAAAATCCTTATTTATAATATTCCTCCTCCGAATGATGACTTCGGAGGAGTTTCTTTTATTTAGACAACGAAGAGTAATGATCATAGGTGAAGTGCACAACATGAATTACGTTTATTGGTAATCACAAAAACCTTCACTATTTAATTTCTCGAACAATGTCCCACATTGATCTCCACGTCTCATTCTCTTGTTCCCAACTCTCAAAAAAGCTACTCACAAAGCGTTCTTTGCGTTCTTCTCGCCACTTGTACTCGTTATATAACATACTGAAAAAAGCATTCCACCAGGTACCGCCGCCCATAAGTTCTCGAAGCCTCTCGGATGATGGCGGCATTAATTCCAAATCCTCAGGATCGCCCATACGCATTTCCCATTGCCATCCAAGCAACAAAATAAGCCGATCTCCGTAAGTCAACCAATTACTTGGATACCCTTCATATATGCGATCAATGCATCGATATATTTGCCGATCAGGTAGCGTTGACACATAGTTCTTTATTTGTAACTCCCACTCCAAACGTGTTTTTAGCATCGTCAACCCATCCTTTGACTCCACTCATTTTTACACGTAATTCATCATTGGATCATACCGCCACTAGACATCCTCTTGCTTATTTTACAAATAAACTCGATTCATCAAATATAACCCACTGTCAATCACTAAAAATGATTCAGTTATTTTTCAAACTGCTTTGTTTTCCGACTTCCATTCTAACATGTTTTTCATCCCGCTTTTCCTCTGTTATATTGAGAACTTTACAGAATAATAGTCTCACGTGAGCCGTGGTTTTTTGGGTATAGAAATATCAGACCCTCCTGTATATTCTACAAGCATCGCCATTTCCCTTCGAGAAACAGGTAGAAATTGATTCCGTAAGGAGTCGCTCTTCTAATCGATAATCGATTTGCATGGTATTGATGAATAAAATTCATTTCCAACATTGAATTTAATAATGCATACTATACTCAGTCGCAAGATAACGTTTTTATTTCTAAAATGATCTTTGGAGGCGGTATACATGAATATCCTCTTTATTTTGAATGATCCTTCGTATGGTACGGAACGTTCCTACAACGGCTTTCGCCACGCGAATGTGATGGCAAAAACCGAGGGTACCGAAGTACGGATCTTTTTAATGGCAGATGCCGTGACTTGTGCAAAACGCGGACAAAAAACACCAGACGGCTATTATAACTTAGAAAAAATGATAATAGTAGCCAATCGCCGCGGCGCATCAATCGGGGCGTGTGGGACTTGTTCGGATGCGCGCGGACTCCAGACTGAGGATTTGCATGACGGTGTCCACCGATCGTCTATGGAGGAACTTGCAGAATGGACGGTATGGGCTGATAAACTGATCGTTTACTAAGCCTCAGACTTCGAGCGATCTGACATTTACCCAGAACAATGCTGCTCTAGCAATCCGTCCGACAGAACGATCTTTGTGCATATTGATTCGGAAAGGTTGTATGAGGGCTTGTTATTGCCGCATAATTGGACCGAATCCGTATAAATATACGCTCTTTTTGTTTCGTCGGACGCACTCCTTGAAGGGATTTTTCACGATAGACATAGTCGTCATCCTGGAAGACGAGGTTAGCGAGGTGAATACGACCCACCTGTTACAAAAGAGTCCTACTGAGGTTGTTCAAAAAGGGTCGAGAACTCTGCGGCGCAGGGCTTCGGCTTGTGCTGGACATGCGTGCTCATGTCCCACCTATCGTACACTCCGCGCGCATGTCCAGACTTCACCAAACCCCTGTTTGCATCTTACCTCAACCCTTTTTGAACAGAGTTTTACTGAAACATACAGAATCCTCGCAACCCTATGCCAAAGGACAAATCGACTATGGCTTAAAAAAAATTAATCCATAGTGGTAAGGATTCAAATCAACCTTTCGTTCTAAGATAAATCCACTTCGTTGAGCCCAATCAATGACAGATTTCGGTTCAGGACGAATCTCCATTGATGGCCCTCTCGGCGTGTTTTCATTTTTCCAATGAATGACTCCGATCCTTCCCCGCACCTCAAGTTGACGATATGCAAATGCAAGAAGCTCCATCGGTTCCTCACAATGTAAAATATTGAATAGTGCAATATAATCTATGGTACCTTGATACGCTTGTAAGCTACCTATAGTTTTTACATTTGATAACTCTCCTTTGATCAACTCAAGGTTGAAAATATTTAATTCAGATGCTTTTTCCCTACATCGTTCGATCATTTGAGCATCAATATCAATCCCGATAGCGGTATCGCGCACCAATTGAGCGGCAGGTATCAGAAAAGTCCCATATCCACACCCGACATCCACGAATGTCCTTGTACTCTTATCGACAGCCATTTTGTGAAGCCATGTTTCAGGTTGGAAAAAAGTATTCCACAATTCTTCCTCTGGCATTCCTGATTCCCTATATTTCACATCCGACTCTCCTTTCGTCGTTACTCTGTATGTAAAGGTTTTCCGAGGTGTTCGATAAGAACCCTAAGTGAGATACATTTTTTCTCAAGAACGTCTTAAAGGCGAGCACTGCCGGTGAGGGATGCCAATTTTTATTGGTTGTAATATAAAAGAATCTTGGAATGAGAAAGGGAGCGGAACTCACCATATGCAGCAGGCCACACCGTAGTTCCGTACGAATGGCATATTTCGATACAAATCCGAGACCCGGACCTTCGAGCAGGGCCTGTTTGATCGCCTCAGTCGTATCAAACTCAACAGTGCGTAGATCTGTCCAGCCAAGTTGCGCAAAATGCTCAAGCGTTGAAGCCCGAGTATTTGATCCTTCACTCCGCAGCAAAATCAGGTGTTGGCGAATCGTTTCTAAGGACGGCGCTTGTTCCCGCGACAAAGGATGGTCTATGCTCATCGCGAGTACCAGTTCATCTTTCACGAACGGTTCCACGTAAAGTACATTGGATTCCACAGGTCCGGCAAGAATGGCGACATCCACGATCCCTTCCTCAACCTTTCGAAAGATCTCCTGCGTCGAATTAATTTCCACTCGTGTTTGAATACCAGGATGCTTCTGAGTAAATTGCAAGATCACACTAGGAAGCACATAATTTCCCACGGTCGAACTACAGCCCACATGCAAGGATCCAGACTCAAGATTTTTCAGAGCCTCAATCGTTGCCTGAGTACTCTCCACCAGTCCTAAAATTTGTTCGCACTGTTTGTACAACACGTATCCCGCGTCAGTCAGGGAAATGCTCCGACCAATCCGGTTGAACAGCGGCAAACCCAGTGTTTTTTCAAGACCCTCAATTTGTCGCGAAACCGCAGGTTGACTCATCTTCAAATCTTCTGCGGCTCGTGTGAAGTTTAGTTTACGGGCAACTTGGGAGAACGTATTCAATTGATGGAAGTCCACAGTAGACTTCATCCCCCTATCTATCCATAACCAATGTGACTATTGTATACTGATTTCATGCGATTTAATTATACCAAAAGAACAGACAGAATGATCTGTTCATATGAGACGGAGGTGAACGAATGATTTTTTTGCCTCCCATTCAATTAACGGCGTTTTCACCAGGAGCAGGCTGAGCATGTAAAGTCGGTCCGACCGACCTGGCGCAGGTGCTGCGCTCCTTTTCTGATACAATTCATCCAAATATAGGTCAGGAGGTTTTGTTGGGGTACGGGGATGATGCGAGCGTCGTTCGCATCTCCGATGAGATTGCCGTTGTTCAAACTGTGGATTATATTAGTCCTGTCGTCAACGATCCATATGAATTCGGACGTATTGCAGCAGCAAACGCTTTGAGCGACATCTATGCCATGGGAGCTGTTCCATCCTTTGCACTTAACATTGTTGGCTTTCCGGTCAATACCTTACCGATTGGATACCTTAAGGAGATTTTACGCGGGGGAACTGACATGATGGCGGATGCAGGTATCCCTATCATTGGCGGGCATACATATGATGATCATGCACCAAAATATGGGCTAACCGTTACGGGATTTGTCCATCCGGATCGATATGTTACCAAACGCTCCGTAAAAGAAGGGGATATTCTCATTTTAACCAAACCCCTCGGAGTCGGCGTAATTACCACAGCCATTGATAAAGGACTCGCGTCCCCAGAAAATGAATTGCGGGCCATTGAGGTCATGACAACCCTGAACGATAAAGCATCCCATGTCATGATGGACGTTGGAATACACGCCTGCACTGATGTGACTGGGTTTGGTTTATTAGGACATTTGTATGAAATGGTTAAGGAAAGCGGCTTGTGTGCAGAGGTTCATTTCCCCAGCATTCCTGTGATTCCAGATGCCTGGGACCTCATCACCGACAAGACTCTATCCAACGGAACACGAAATAATCTCCAAATGCTTCAAGAGTATGTGACTTGGGATGAGACTTTACGCAAATACGAACGTTGGATGTTATGCGATGCTCAAACCTCTGGTGGATTACTGATGGCCGTATCGGAAGAAAAACAAGTGCTGCTTTGCGAAGAATTAACAAAAATCGGATGTCTCGCAGCCCCGATTGGCAAGATTCGCTCCCAATTAGAGCATGAATCACACCTGATTGTAACCAGATAACTATTCCAATCTCAATCGCAGAAATGGGCCCGTTCTATGCCGTCACTGTTTGAAATAGCTAGTTCGCATCATCGTGATAAATAACATGCATTTTACACATGTTTATTTTTTTGACATACTAGTTCATGTAAACGCCAATTTTTGTGAAGGGAGTGTTGAAAATATTTCATTACACAGTTGAAACAAAAAAGAGCATAGATGAGGCTATTGTAGCCTTAGGAGAGAGTTTAAAGGCTCGTAAATTCGGGATTTTATGGGATATGGATATTCCTGCTACTTTGCAGAGCAAAGGAGTCGATTTTTCGCAACCCTTCCGGATCCTTGAAGTCTGTAATCCGGTGAAAGCTAAAGAAGTTCTTAGTCAAAACAGCCTGGTTGGGTATTTCCTACCGTGTAAAATCGTTGTTTATAACGACCACGGAACTATAAAAATTGGTTTCCCAAAACCTACGATTTTCATGGAAGCCCTCCAAGATTCGTCATTAAAAGAAATTGCGGAGGAAATCGAACAAACTATACTTGCAGCTATCCAGGAGGCAATGTAACAATTGCCCCATTAGGAAACTAGAGCATCCTCACTGGTTTGTCCGGTCTTAAGACCGGACTTACTTGTCCTCGACTATGGTATTTCATTTTGAACTGATCTCCGCAGCCAAGATCAACCGCCAGTTCCTTCGCAACGGGTTTCGCAACCTTTCCCAATAAGAGCCTGTTCAAAAAGGGTTGAGGTAAGATGCAAGGAGGGGTTTGGTGAAGTCTGGACATGCGCGCGGAGTGTACGATAGGTGGTACATGAGCACGCATGTCCAGCACAAGCTGAAGCCCTGCGCCGCAGAGTTCTCGACCCTTTTTGAACAACCTCAATAAGTACTTTTGTTACACCACATCGAAAAAAGGACCAAACAGGCTCCGGCAAAAGTCAACGTATGTATCGACCTTTGCATCAAACAAAGCCCTGCCCGTCACTTTCTAACAAGGTTCATAGATTGTTGTCTCTGCTGAATGTTGCAATTCAACGTTAAGCGAAGGATTCATTCCTTGCCACGCGAAGTCTTGGAAAGAGAATGTTATTTTCAAGATGAACGTGTGTAAACGTATTCGATTCCAATTCCTCGAGCTTTGAAAATGTATAATCGTAGGTCTCACATGCATCGGCTGGCACAAAGTACCCCTCCGTAACAGCATGAATCTTCTTTAATAGTTCCCCGCAATGGTCATGTTCCTTTTCTAACTCTTCAACCGCTTCGAACGCGAATTCTAATGCCAATCGAGACTTCCCAATCTCAAATTCTTCGATTCTCGGGAACACAAGAGTTTCCTCCTTGATGAGATGCTGTTCAAACTCCATCTTCAAACTGTGAAAGAGACGATGTACTTCCGCTAATTCCTTATGATTTGCTCCATGCACACGCAATATCTTGGTTGTGAGCTCTCCAAGTACAGGAAGAGTCGTGTTCAAATAGGCATGGTGAAAATTTACAATATGACTAATCAAATTATTTAATGATTCATCATTCCAATTTATGTCATGTTCTTCAACTGTTACACTAGCATTGTACAAATCATTTAATTCTTGAATAATTTGTTCTTCATTTAATGCCAGCTCTTGAATGGCCGTATGAAGCGGGCGATTGCCGCCACAGCAAAAATCGATTTGATAGCGTTTAAAGATGTCATCCGCCTTTGGAAATCGCGCGACCACATCGCCAACTTGATCATTTGCCGTAAACAAGTTCATCCATATTCCACCTTTGATTTGATGCAAGCTGTCAAACGAATCGTCTTTCCCATTGCTCATCATCCCACGAATAACTATCTCTTACTGTACAAAACATCACTGTAGGGAGTTGCACATGTACATACACAACATCACCTGGATTGATGCAACTTCATACAGGTGTACCGCTTTTTAGCGCAACACCTGTGGCACATAAGCACATGACGGATTGCTTTCCATATAATCACCAGTCAACGCATACGCTCGTGTTCTTGATCCACCACAAACATCGTGGAACTCACAAACTCCACATTTTCCTCTCGATAAATCCGGATTCCGCAACTCCTGGAATATCACTGTCTTACGATACATATCTGCTCGAGACTAAAGGCACAACGTGAAAGTCCTTCCTTTTTAGCACGAGATAATGCCTCCTTTGTTATACGTGGAGTGGCGCTCGGGGTCATTGCAACTCCAATCCACACTGTTTAGCGTAACGAATAAAATCGTACAGATCCTCCCGTTCACAAAAACA
>JAKACV010000016.1 GCA_021821085.1 Bacillota bacterium
TCCGTGACTTGGAGCGCTGTCAGGTAACAGTTTATAATCCTTGGGAAACGTGAAGGAATTCAAGGAGATGATTCCAGTGAATTTTAAATCAGAGGTGGACTTCTGTCAAGATGCCACAATCACTCAGCTAAAATCTTACCGAAAGGATTTTGGCTCACTCACATAGAAATCTTACCGAAGGGATTGTTGTGCAGATGTCAATGCAGAGTCGGCGAGAGTACCTGAGTGCAATGCGGATCTGGTACCTGCGTGCTGCTGCCAGACGGGATAAGTCTCGTATTTTAAATGAATTAGAGGCAACCTTAGGGTACGCGCGCAAGTATGCAATTGCAGCAATGAAGGGAAAGCCTGAGCACCATGGACCGCGTCCAAAACGATGTCGGTCTCTCCAGTATCAAATGGTGCTTCCGGTGATCCAAGTGGTGTGAGAGGCATTAGACTACCCTTGCGCGGAGCGGCTTCATCCCATGTTGGTGAGAACTGCAAATCAATTGGCTCGCCACGGTGAACTACACCTTACGCCTACGATCGTAGAACAGTTGGAGCAAATCAGTCGGGCAACGCTCGCGCGTCGCATCGCCAAGTGGGTGCAACCAAGTGCCAAGCATATCTCTGCGGACAAGAGACCGTCTGGCAGTTGAGGGAAAGCGGGGACACCAGGCGTTGGTCGAGTGTTCGTGATGTACTCAGTACACACCAACGTACGACTGTGATGGTGACGGACGAGAAGAATCGAGCACACCACATCCGGATTTCGGGAAGGCCTGAGGGAGTGCACCGGGAAATTTACCGAGAGCTGCGCATGACGGATCCTCTGCGACGCGAGCATTGGATAGTGGATCGAAGGTTGTAGTGCCCGAAAAAAAGTAGCACTCCAGTCGGAACGCGGCACGGCGAGGCCTTAGGCGAAAAGTTGGGTTAAGGGGAAAATCCTTTAAGCTAGTCAATAGAAATTGAATGCCGAGAGGCTATCTTAGTTAAGGGAGGGGATTTTTTGCGTCAGCGTCGTGAAAAACTTTTAGAAAAACTTGCTCCTTATGAAGTAGATGGAATGCTCACATTCTCTCCGGAAAACCGAAGATACATGACTGGATTTTCGGGTTCTTCTGGGTATGTACTAATCACTCAAGATGAGACTCTCCTTTTGACAGATTCGCGTTATAAAGAACAAGCTGTAAAAGAAGCTACTGAGTCAGAGGTTCAGATGCATGATGTTAATTGGATGTCCTCGTTGCGCGAACAGGTTCAGAGAAAACAGGTGCGCCGACTTGGATTTGAACCAAATTCTGTTACTTTTCATTTACACCAAGAACTTTCTAAAGAATTGCCAGGAGTTATGCTTGTCCCAGTTGATCAAATGATCGATCAAGTGAGAATGATTAAAGAGCCATCTGAAATTGAGATCATGCAGGTTGCGGCGCAAATCGCTGACGCAGCTTTTACCCACATCACAGAGTGGATTCGCATCGGAGTTACGGAGCGTGATATTGCGCTTGAGTTGTATGTTACCATGCAAAAACATGGTGCATCTGGCATTTCGTTTGATACGATCGTTGCGAGCGGTGAACGTTCGTCGATGCCACATGGCGTGGCGTCCGATCGAATCATTCAAAAGGGAGATTTTATCACATTAGATTTTGGCGCGCTTTATAAAGGGTATGCATCTGATCTCACGCGTACGGTACTAATCGGGGAAGCAAGTGATCGTCAACGTGAGATTTATTCGATTGTATACGAGGCGCAAGGCAGAGCACTGAACGCGATTTGTGCCGGAATGACGGGGCGTGAGGCAGATACAGTTGCACGTGAAATCATTCGAATTGCGGGTTATGGAGAAAATTTCGGGCACTCCCTTGGGCATGGGCTGGGTTTAGCGGTACATGAAGCGCCAAGACTTGCACAACAGTCACAAGATGTGTTACAAGAAGGAATGGTAGTTACTGTGGAACCAGGCGTATATCTTTCTGGATTCGGCGGAGTGCGGGTTGAAGATGACATTGTTGTAACAAAGAATGGGTCTTATCGTCTGACACAGTCAACTCAGGAGTTGTTGGTTTTGTAATCCGTACAGGGGGTTTTGGTGGACTATGATTTCAAGCAACGATTTTCGGCCAGGTGTTACGATTGAGTATGATGGAGCGATATGGCGTGTTATTGAATTTATGCACGTGAAACCAGGTAAAGGTGCAGCCTTTGTTCGCACAAAGCTAAAAAATATTCGCACGGGTGCAGTTAAGGAAATGACGTTTCGCGCGGGTGAAAAAGTTTCTCGCGCTCGTATTGAAAATCGACAAATGCAGTATTTGTACGCAGACGGTGACAATTATACATTTATGGATACTGAGTCATTCGAACAGCTGGCGATTGGGCATGATCAATTAGAATATGAACTTAATTTTTTGAAGGAAAATATGAATTGCGTTGTGATGTTATATGAGGATGCAGCAATTGGGGTTGATTTGCCTAATACGGTTGAACTCGAAGTGATTGAAACAGAACCAGGTATTCGTGGGGACACGGCTACCGGCGGTAGTAAGCCGGCGAAGCTGGAAACAGGGTATATGGTTCAGGTTCCCTTTTTTGTAAATATAGGTGATCGATTGATCATCGATACACGTTCTGGACTTTATGTTTCGCGTGCGTAAGAAGACTCGAACGTGCACACAGACGCATAGCAAAGCGGCTCCCCAAACTGTAATGAGACGTGGGGAGCCGCTTTGCTATGACTTTGCACTGAACGCATCGAATTATGCGCTGGCGGAACTCCCTGCTTGCCGAGGCCGTTTTAACCAACTGAAAACGAGCACCATGCAAAGTAGAAAAATCACAAGAAATACGACAATCCATCTGGTCACTAATGCGAATGTATCCGACATGGTCAACCCCTTCCATGAGGACACGAAATCAACCTCTCTCTATGTTTATCCACGTCCTTATGATTCGGTGCAAAGCATTTGCTCCGATCACATTCCTCCTTATCTACCAATCACATTTGGTATAAATGCAGATCTCGTCCCATATACATTGGACTAGTTAAACAAATAGCACGTAAGTATTGCGAGGTGAACGGGATATGCCCGATCCAACCGCTTCCCGTGATGTAGCTGGCGTCGCAAAGCTGTTGCCGCAAGTGTTGCGAAGTATAATCGAAGAACTTGAACCGAATGCCGTAAGGCATATTGAGGAAATTCGATTGCGTGCTTTGCGTCCACTTGAGCTAGTCGGTATTCGGCACTATCAGAATCCGATTGTTACAGTTGAACATTTGCGCCATGTGATGTCAGCTGTCACTGGATCTTCTTACTACGCAGTGGAATCGCAACTCCGTTACGGATATCTTACGCTGCCAGGTGGTCATCGTGTGGGCATCGCAGGGAGAGCAGTGGTAGATGAACACGATCACATGGTCACCATTCGGGACATTGCTTCCGTGAATATCCGGATTGCTCGCCAGATTGTGCAATCTGCAAGTGGTGTGGCGCCATTTCTCATGGATGAGTGGGAACAGTTGCACTCTACTCTGATCGTGGGGCCTCCAATGTGCGGTAAAACAACTATTCTTCGCGATGTGGCACGTCTCATTGGAAACGGTGAATTGCATCCGAGGCTTGGTTCACGAGCTGTTTCGATCGTCGATGAGCGCTCTGAAATTGCCGCCTGTTACCAAGGAATCCCGCAGTTTGATGTAGGGAGATCAACTGATGTACTGGATGGTTGTCCCAAAGTACAGGGAATGTACTTGATGTTGCGAGCTATGGCTCCGCATGTTGTGATGACAGATGAAATCGGCAGTGTAGCAGATGTCAAAGCAGTTTTAGACATTGCTCGAGCCGGAATCAGTTTTATTGGTACAGTCCACGCCAAATCTTTAGAAGATTTAAGACAGCGCCCGGCGCTTCGAACTCTTCTTACGCATGGTGCGATCGATCGTTTTGTGATTTTAAGTCGTCGCTGTGGTCCGGGCACTGTTGAACATGTCTACGATCGACATTTCCGTGAGGTGAAACGAAGTGGTCCCGAGTCTGTGGCAAATCGCAGGAGCTAGTATCGTCATGGTGGGGAGTTCGCTGTACGGACGGGAGTTTTCCTTGCGATTTCGGGCGCGTCCCCAAGAGTTGCGGCAACTTGCTTCCATGTTGCGTTCACTCCGAGCGGATATTAGCTATCAACGGTTACCACTGCAAGAGGCATTTTTGCATGCGAGTCGACAGGGACAATCTGGAGCAGCGTTAAGCGACCTATTTCTTACCGCGTCAAACGAGTTAGCTCATCCTGGCAGTACAGCGCTTGACGCTTGGCATGTAGCGTTACAGATACATGCACCGCGCATGCATTTAGTGACAGAAGATCGTCAAATTTTGGAGAGTTTAGGACATTCCATTGGAGTGTCTGGTGTAGCGGAGCAAGCTGCACATCTGGATGCAGCGTTGGCTCAACTGGTGGATCGTGAAAAGGATGCAATGGAGGAAAGAGCGCGTTATGAACGTGTGTATCAAACATTAGGAGTCTTAGCTGGTGTGCTAATCGTCGTATTGCTTATTTAGTTTGAGGAGGACTCGACGATGAGTCTTGAATTGCATGTTATTTTTCAAATCGCAGTCGTTGGGATTGCAGCGGCAATATTGTCTAGTTTGTTAAAACAGTCAGGTCGAGATGAGATCGCGACGCTTGTGACGATTAGCGCCCTCGTACTGGTTGCAGCGGTCGTGGTGACAAATATAAGTCACCTATTCTTGGAAATTCGCGATGTCTTTAGCATCCAATAAAGGTGTGCCATGAGTATATTGCAAATTGTGTTATTTGGTCTTGTTGGAGCGTTGCTCATTACTTCAATTCGCGAGATGGCGCCGCAAATTGCCTTTTGGATCACACTGATCGTATCTGTATTTTTATTTCTCATCGCTTTGCAAAAGTTAACTGGATTGCTTGTTCCCATTGAAAAGTTAGCGGAGTTGGCTAATGTAAATGTGTTGTTTTTTGCAACAATCGTAAAAATCATAGGCATTGCTTATATTGCAGAGTTTGGAGCTGAGATCGCTCGAGATGCAGGGGTTTCCTCGATTGCAGGCAAGATTGAACTTGTTGGAAAATTGACTATTTTAGTGCTCGCAGTGCCTATCGTCACAGCAGTTGTAGAAACCGTTACTCACTTACTTCCATGAGAGGAGGGGTCATGATGATAGCAGTGAAACGACGTATTGCGCGGAGTGGATTGCATAAGTTAACGATCACCTTTTTGATGTTAATCTTCTTGCAAGCTGTCCCACACGCCTATGCAAGTGGATCTATTCCAGCTGTCTCGGGGCTTCCTCCTCCAGTTGTAACGACGACTTCTGGCAATACATCTCCTTTGACACCACTTCAAAGTGCGACTAAACAGTACCAATCCGTGTCGCAAAATACGATAGAACAGGCTTGGAACCAACTTGATACACAGTACGGTGGATATATTCCGGCTACATCTGAAGGCCAATTTGTTCCTTCGTTTTTTCCGGGAAATGTTCCCTTTCATTATCGTCACCTGCTGCAAGGATTGGTGCGGTATCTGTTGAATGCACTGTGGGGAAATGTGAGATTGCTCGGTATTATCATGATTTTAACTGTGTTAGCAGCTATTCTTGAAACAGTTCAATCTGCATTTGCATCACAAATGGTTGCCAAAGTGGCATTTTGGGTGACTCAGCTTGTGTTGATTGTTTTGGCAGTTTCATCTTTTCACGATGCGACACAGTTTGCGAATGGGGCAATTGACACAATGACCGCATTTATGTATGGGTCTTTGCCTGTTGTCCTGGCTCTGATTGCAGCTTCAGGTGGACTAACGTCGGCCGCTGTCTTCCACCCATTAATCGTTTTTATTGTAAATGCGATGGGGTTGATTGTACACAACTGGGTTTTGCCGTTAATTTTCTTTTCTGCAGTACTCACGATTGCCAGTACTTTATCGGATCGCTATAAGGTTACTGCGTTAGCTGGGTTTATTAAGACTGTAGCATTGGCTGTCCTTGGACTTGGGATGAGTGCGTTTCTTGGCATTATGTCCGTACAAGGGTCGCTTGCTAGCATCTCTGATGGGGTGGCATTACGCAGCGTAAAGTACGTGGCGAGTAATCTTGTTCCAGTAATCGGGAAGGCGTTGTCGGACGCTTCAGAGTCTATTGCAGGTGCCTCCCTGATCGTTAAAAATGCTACTGGGATGGCAAGTGCAGTACTCTTATTGCTCATTTGCGCATTTCCCGCCTTGAAAATCCTTGCTCTATCAATCGTCTATAACGTTTCAGCTGCACTGTTGCAACCGTTAGGAGATTCTCCTGTGATCTCAACACTATCTACGATCGGAAAGAGTCTTGGGCTTGTCTTTGCAGCTGTCGCTGCGGTTGGAATGATGTTCTTTTTTGCAATTGTCATTGCGGTAGCAGCCACGAACTTGACGGCCTTTGTGAGGTGACATCATGATTGGTGCTTTATCTGACTGGTTGCGCCATCTCGTGATGATTATCTTGCTCGCCGCATTCTTAGATCTCATTTTACCGACGACGTCTATGCAAAAGTACGTGCGGACAGTACTTGGGTTAATCGTCATGCTGACTATGTTGAATCCTATCACGGCGCTGATTCAAACTCACTTTAACCTAAATGCGCTTGAGACAAGGATTACTGGACCTCTATTTGGATCAAGTATGCCTTGGCAAACATCTTCCAATGCGAATAAGAGTTCAGGAAATGTAACATTTCAAACAGATCTGTCAGCCACGTTGCGGGAAGAGGTGCAATCTGGTCTCGGAGTTTCATTGCAGTCTGTGCAAGTAGGGACCCGATCTAGTGCCGATGGCACTCCAGTCGTTACAGGAGTGACTGCAAGTCTAGGTATTCTCCCGTCTTCAGAAAAGCGTTCAGTGGTCATACAGGAGGTGCAAGCCCAAATTGCAGAATCACTTGGGTTGCCGTTGTCCACCGTACAGGTCAATTAGATGAGGGGAACGACGAGAGGGGGGAAATGCGGTGGGGTAGGGGCGGCGATTAAAAAATTATTGGCTAACAAGTGGTTGTTAGCGGTGACTGCGATTGGCATCTTGTTACTGGTTTTTGGAGCCGCAGGAGGAAACGGGTCAAAGCAGACACCAAACGGTAAAGGTGCGATGCCAGTTACAACCTCGTCGTCCAATGGACTTACAGGCACAACTCAGGCGTCAAACTCAGATCCTGCACTACAAACTGCAGTGACGTACGAGAAATATTACGATCATGAACTCGAGCAGATGATCAATCAGATCAATGGAATAAGCGATGCGCTGGTCATGGTAACGGTTGATTCCACACCATCTGAAAAATATGGGAGCAATACCTCCACGTCAACGCAATCGTCAGTTCAAACGGGATCTGGGAGTCAGACGAAGACGACGACGCAGCAGAGTCAAACGCAAATGGTTACAGTTCAAGGGTCAAATGGGAGTCAGGTACCGATTGTCGTTCAGCAACAATTACCCCATATTTCAGGGGTGCTTGTTGTTGCAAAATCAAATGACGTGGTGCAAATGCAGTCGGAAATTGTAAGTGCAGTTCAGGATGCACTTGGGATACCAAGTTATGAAATTACAGTTCTGCCTCGTAAGTAGATAGTTAAGGTACATGTGATACTACACAGCGTGAGAAGGGAAGCGAAACATATGGTGAAAAGACAAACGGTGTGGCTCTCTACAATGATGGTATTATCCCTCATGTTGATTGGCTACTACACGTTAGGTGCGCCAGCAACTCCTAGTACACAAGACGTTACGACGCATGGTGGAAGCACGTCCGTTATCCCAACGAATGCAAATTCGGCATCGTCAGGGAAAACGACGACAAAAGCAGCTTCCAGTAGCCAATCTGCAACAAAGACAGCGGCGACAACGGTAGCAAGTGACTGGTTCGCTCAAACGTCGCTCGATCAAATGCAGTCTGAATCAAAGTTGATACAAACTCTACAAAATGAGATTAGTGATCCACATGTGAGTCAGGCTGCTGCATCAAGTGCTTATCAGCAATTGACGACGATTCAAACGCAACAGGCAGAGGCTAATAAAATTCATGATCTTTTAACAAGTCAGTTTCCAGATTCGCTGGTCATCTTTAATCCTCAAGGACAAGTTCATGTATGGGTAGAAGCAAGTTCCTTGATTCCAACAGCAGCTGTCAAAGTCATTGATCTTGTTTCACAGACACTTGGCATCCAATCCAATCAAGTGATTGTTAGTGCTCACGCCTAAATCGCCTCAGCGCTTCACTCTCTATTTCTCCCCCTTTGACTGACCAATTTGACGTGATTCACGGGGTGTCTTTGGGGGAGTGAGTGAAGGACAGCTTGACTCTGTTTGTGCTATACTAATGCCAAAGTGTAGTACATAAGGAGTTGGGTGTTGGTGCTTAAGACAAGTGAGATTCGCGAGTTAGTACGCTTACTAGACGAAACAAGCGTTCACGAAATTCATATTGAAATGGAAGATATGAAGTTACATATGAAAAAAGCGGATGTTACTACATATGTTGAGCCATTGCCGCGGAGTGAAGTGCAAGTTGTCCCGCGTCAAACGGCTTTACCTGTTGCAGTTGAACCGTCTGTTCAAGCTATGCCTACTCCGATAGAGCACCCTTCGTCTGCTCCTGTAGCAGATGAAGGGATCACCTTGATTAAATCGCCGATGGTTGGAACATTTTATTCTTCTCCATCTCCTAGTTCACCTGCCTATGTGGAGATTGGATCTAAGGTGACTGAAAAGACAGTTGTTTGCATTGTGGAAGCAATGAAACTGATGAACGAAATCGAATCCGATGTGCGCGGTGAGGTCGTCGAGATATTAGCTGAAAACGGCCACTTAGTGGAGTATGGGCAGCCTTTGTTTCGAGTCAAACTGGCATAACGGAGGTTTTGTATGTTTAAAAAAATTCTTATCGCAAATCGCGGAGAGATTGCTGTTCGCATTATTCGTGCATGTCAAGAATTAGGGATTCAAACTATCGCGATATACTCAGAGGCTGATCGTGAAGCGCTGCATGTACAATTAGCGGATGAAGCGTACTGTGTAGGGCCGACTGCAAGCAAACAAAGTTACCTTAATATACCAAACATCATGTCTGTTGCTACTTCTATAGGTGTCGATGCCATTCATCCAGGCTATGGATTTCTCTCGGAAAACGCCGATTTTGCAGAGGTGTGTGCAGCTGTTGGAGTAAAGTTTATCGGACCGAATCCTAATGCCATTGAAAAAATGGGAGATAAAGCGACTGCTAAGGCGACAATGAAGCAAGCAAATGTTCCTACCGTACCAGGAACGGATGGGTTGATTCAGAATGAAGATGAAGCTGTGGCGGTTGCGCATGAGATAGGTTATCCGGTGATTATCAAGGCGACAGCTGGCGGGGGCGGTAAAGGCATTCGCATCGTGCAGTCGGAAGAGGAGTTGAAGCAGGCTATTTCGATTGCAAAAACAGAAGCTGGTTCTGCTTTTGGCAATACTGGAGTCTATCTTGAAAAGTATTTGGTGCGCCCGCGTCATGTTGAGATTCAGGTGTTAGGTGATCAATTCGGCAATGCTATTCATCTTGGTGAGAGGGATTGCTCTGTACAACGTCGTTTGCAAAAATTAGTCGAGGAGTCCCCGTCACCAGCGTTATCGTCAGAGATTCGTGCAGCGATGGGAACTGCAGCAGTTGCTGCGGCGAAAGCAGTGCAGTATGAGGGAGCAGGGACGATTGAGTTTTTACTCGATGAGGATGGCTCGTTTTATTTCATGGAGATGAATACTCGAATTCAGGTAGAGCACCCTGTTACAGAATTTGTTACTAGCATTGATCTTGTGCGAGAGCAAATATTGATTGCAGCAGGTAATCCGATTTCCTATCGGCAAGAGGATGTGATACAGCGCGGACATGCGATTGAATGTCGTATTAATGCGGAAGATCCGGAGAAAAATTTCATGCCGTGTCCAGGCCCTATTGTAACTTATTTGCCTCCTGGAGGGTTTGGTGTGCGTGTCGATAGTGCAGCATATCAAGGCTATATTGTGACACCGTTTTACGACTCAATGATAGCCAAGTTAATTGTGTGGGCGCCTAATCGACAAGAAGCGATTGAGCGAATGAAACGTGCATTGGGCGAATTTCAGATTGAAGGGATCCAAACGACGATACCCTTTCATTTGCGACTCCTGGAGCATCCTGCGTTTGTTGAAGGGGACATTAATACGCGTTTTCTTGAGATCCATACGGTGTAATCCTTTTTGCAAAGCGGATTTTGACAGTCGTGCTTTTACGTCCAATTTGTTATAGTGAGAGCAGTGCTATCGCGAACAAGCACAGAGGAGGCCTCGGGATGGCTATAAATGGAATGTTGCCGGCTGAAGTTGGTTCAAGTGATATGGGGACTACGCAAATTGCCAATGAGGTGATTGCAGTGATTGCGGGGCTTGCTGCGACCGATGTAAGAGGCGTCTCAGATATGAGTGGTGGAGTCGTAGGTGGGATTGCGGAGCGGTTGGGGCGCAAGAATTTAAGCAAAGGTGTAAAGGTAGATGTTTCTCCAGATGAGCGGCAGTGTTCGATCGATCTTTCAATTATTGCTGAGTTTGGTTTTAGAATTCCGGAAGTGGCCTCTGAAATTCAAGAAAATGTAAAGCGAGCTATCGAAGGGATGACTGGTCTAGAAGTGACATCCGTCAATGTCAGCGTACTCGGGATTGCCTTTCGTCATGACGAAGTGGATGATCGAGATAAGTTGCGTGGATAGACGCTTCTTGGCCTCCGCTAGTGAACATCGTATGATGTATGCGGGGGCCTTCTCCACGAAGGAGGAGGGATCCGGTGGCACTGTTTGATCGATTATTATTACGATTATTTAGTTTACTTGTGTTCGTCAATGTGGTGTGGACGATTATGGGTTTACTTGGGGTTCCCTTTGTTCTATACACAACGGTTAATTCCAGATCAGCGTATATCGCATTGTGGATCAACTTAATTCTCATGATCGTACTGGCACTGCGCTTTCTGTTTTATCGAGTTTTGCATCGTCGCAAGCCTTCGTTCATTAAAACAGTCGAAACTGGTGAAATCCGTATCGGATATGAGACGGTGAAGGAGTTAGCGCATCGTGCTGCAAAGCAAGTACGGGGTGTTGAACGTTTGCATACCAGAATTAGCGCGGATGCACAAGGACTGGTTGTTTCACTTGATGTACGATCGCATCCGGACACTGATGTGACAGCGATGAGCGAACAAATACAACAGATGGTTGCTGAAGCGATCCGCAACTACACTTCACTTTCGGTGTCAAAAGTGCACGTGCATATTGCCGCCATCGCTCCAGAGGTCACGGCAAAATGAGAATGAGGAGGGCGAACAGTGGAGAAACTCATTGTGTTTTTTCACAAAGTAGCTACGTTACCTAGACGGTATCTTGGAGTTCTTGTAGGGATATTGTTTTGGTTGCTGATTCTTTTTTTTGGTTTTTTTCCTACGCTTTTACTCGCTGTTTTTGTTGCAATTGGATATTCTGTTGGGAAGTTCGTGGACGATCGTGCAAATGTTCAAGAATTCGTGCATCGTCTGTTACAAACGGATCGGTTTGAATAGTTGTTGGAGGGTATTGTGTGAGTCGTCACAGGGCAAGAGAGAGTGCGTTGCAAACGTTATTCCAGTTAGAGATGAATGATCTAGAGCAAGAGCAAGCGGTGCAATATACACAGACTGTCCTTACAGAGACAGTGGGTGAACGTTCTGTTAATATGACATACTTTCGCAAGCTTGTTTCTGGCGTATTAAGCTATAAAGTATATATTGATGGGATATTGAATCGGTATAGTCAAGAATGGGAAGTATCCCGTATGCCTGGTGTGGATCGTTGTGTTTTGCGTATTGCGTTATATGAGTTGTTATTTGAGGAGGACCTACCTGTAGCGGTGGTAATCGATGAGGCAGTTTCTCTTTGTAAGGCATACGGAACAGAACGATCTTCAAAATTTGTAAATGGTGTCTTGTCTGGTTTGTTGGATGAATTGCCGCAATTACGTGCGCATCGTTTACAGACGCCATGACGAACGGTGTGAAGAGGATGGGACTGCAAGAGGAAACGGGTTGTGTTCTTGGAGTTGATACAAGTAATTATACCACGTCCATTTGCCTTTTGGATCGAGACGGCCGTATTGTGTATGAACAGCGCAGAGCATTGTCCGTGCCGAAAGGGGAGCATGGATTGATGCAATCGGCTGCGTTATTTCAGCATGTCGTTCACTTGTCACAGATGATTTCGCAGATGCGGCCTGCTCTTTGTTCTTGTTCTCTGAAGGCAATTGGTGTGAGTACAAAACCACGCTCACAGCAGGGTTCTTATATGCCTGTGTTTCGCGCAGGCGATTTGGCAGCGCAAAGTATCGGAGTTGGGGCTTCCGTTCCTGTGATCGAAACAAACCATCAGTCTGGTCATATCATGGCGGGCTTGATTACGGCAAAGATGGACGTGGACTTTGGAGAATCCTTTTTGGTCATTCACCTATCCGGTGGGACGACAGATATGTTACTTGTGACGCGTGATCACCATGATTTTCAGGTGCAGTTGCTTGCATCTAGTTTAGATTTGCATGTAGGGCAATATGTAGATCGTATTGGAGTTCAACTTGGTCTCCCCTTTCCTGCGGGTAAACATCTCGAACGGCTGGCGAGGGACTGGGAAGAGAAGGAGTTACCCTATCTGCCCTCGGCCGTTCGTGAAGGTTCGCCAAGTTTTTCGGGGCCGTTATCTGCAGCGCAAAGGTTGCATGAGTCGGGGATACCGCATGCGGCAATTGCGGCCGCTGTACAGCGATCGGTTGCGACGACGATTGAGAAGATGCTTCGGCATGCATTTTTTAATACAGGGATCAAGCGTGCTCTTTTGGTTGGCGGGGTTGCATCTAATCAGACCATTCAACAAAGATTGCGCAAGCGTTTTGGAATGGACGCGACGAGTTCAGGGGCTTTGAATTTTTGCGCGCCGCAATATGCATCAGACAATGCGTTTGGGGTAGCGCATATCGCACGCACAGCGTTGGATCCATGGTTTTCTAAATGATTGGTTTGACTGTTGTGCTGTAGTATACTAGATAAGGTGTTTTTGATAAAGTTGTCTAAAGAAATTGCGTAAGCAAGGGAGGATTTTTTTTGATCACAGAATCGAAACTTCCAATTGATGAAAAGATTTATGATATCACCGTAATTGGTGGTGGACCCACAGGACTGTTCACTGCATTTTATGCGGGAATTCGGAATGCAACCACTAAAATTATTGACAGTTTACCACAACTTGGTGGGCAATTAGCCGAATTATATCCTGAAAAATTTATCTACGATGTCGCTGGCTTCCCGAAGATTCGAGCGATGGATCTTGTGGATCAGTTGATCCAGCAGACAAGCCAATACCACCCCGCGGTTTGTTTGGGGGAAAAAGTTCTTCATCTTACAAAACGTGAAGATGGCATTTTCGAGTTAGAAACAGATCATAAAATTCATCTCTCTAGGTCAGTTATCGTGACGGCAGGCATTGGAGCATTCTCTCCTAAATCATTGCCTGCAGAAAATGTAAAAAAATTCGAAGGTAATGGGATTTACTATTACATTGATGATGTGAAACGTTTCAAGGACAAGCGGGTAGCTGTTGTGGGTGGGGGCGACTCTGCGGTTGATTTTGCGTTAATGCTTGAAGGTGTCGCATCGAAAGTAGTATTACTTCATCGTCGCGATCAATTCCGCGCACATGAGGAAAATGTTAAAACACTATATGCATCTGGTGTCGATGTGAAGACGTTTTATGAATTGAAGGCAGTTCATGGCGATGAACAAATTACCAGTGTGACGATTATGGAAAATCGCACGAAGGAAACAATGGATTTGGAAATGGATTTGATTATTGGTAGCTTAGGATTTACTGCGTCATTAGGTCCGATACTTGAGTGGGGTCTTGAAGTAGACGACAATGAGATTGTCGTAAACACACGTATGAGTACAAATATCCCCGGAGTATATGCAGCGGGGGATATTGTTACGTATCCTGGGAAAATAAAGCTAATTGCAACAGGTTTTGGAGAGGCGCCAACGGCGGTAAATAATGCCAAAATGTATCTGGATCCATTATCGAAGCTTCATCCAGGGCACAGCAGCAGTCGTAAAGAATAGCGTACCTTTGTATGAAGAGCGACTCATAAGCTGTGGCGATTGGAGTGTATGAGATGGCACAGATAATTGATGGTAAAAAATGGTCAGGAATTAGCCGTGAAGAAACGAAAGGTGTCGTGGACTCCCTGCATAAGCAGGGAGTCCGACCCGGTCTCGTCGTAATTTTAATTGGTGAGCATCCTGCATCGATGAGTTACGTGCGGGGGAAAGACAAAGCAGCAACGGCTGCTGGATTATATTCTGAGATGATTCACTTGCCATCAAGTACAACGGAGTCAGCGCTTTTACAACTGATCGACCGATTAAATGGCGATGATCGGTTTCATGGCATTTTAGTTCAGTTGCCGTTGCCTTCTCATATGAATGAGAAGGCGATTATTCATGCAATTGCTCCGCATAAAGATGTCGACGGGTTTCATCCTGTCAATGTCGGAGCGTTGGACCTTGGTTTATCAGGATTTGTTCCATGTACACCACTTGGAGTCATGAAATTACTTACTTATGAAAGTATTGAAGTGGCCGGTAAGCATGCAGTTGTCATCGGACGTTCCAATATCGTAGGGAAACCAATGGTGCAACTTTTATTGCGCCATAATGCAACGGTAACAATATGCCATTCGAAAACGCAAGATCTCCCGAATATCACTCGGCAGGCTGATCTGTTGATTGCGGCTATTGGTAAACCTAACGTTATTACGGGAAATATGATTAAACCCGGGGCAACCGTCATTGACGTTGGAATCAATCGAGTTAATGGGAAGCTTTGTGGGGATGTGGATTTTGCATCGGCAAGTCAGGTGGCGCAATATATTACTCCTGTACCTGGAGGAGTAGGACCAATGACCATTGCGATGTTGTTGCAAAACACAGTCGATGCTGCGATGAAACTGGCACACTAACGATAACTCCCATCATTATATCCACCATGGTTCGTCTATGGGATGGAGGTAAGATCGATCGCAACTGTCTATACGGTTTATGAGGCAACATCAATGCTAAAGCGCGTGATTCAAACATCACCTGAATTAGCGCAACTGTCTGTACGTGGAGAAGTATCAAATCTTAGTCGACCTGCGAGTGGGCACGTGTACTTTACATTAAAGGATGATAAGGCACGCTTGCGGGTCGTTATCTTTGCGAGTCGGGTCCGTCTATTAAAGTTTCAATTGCGTGATGGGATGAATGTTATTGTACAAGGTAATATTGACGTATTCGAGCGTCTTGGCGACTATCAATTTTATGCTGAAACTGCTCAACCGGATGGACTCGGGGAACTCTATCTTGCTTTTGAACAATTGAAGGAGCATTTGCAACAGGAAGGTTTATTTGCGCAAGAGAGAAAACAATCTCTGCCATTGTATCCTGGGCGAATTGCTCTCGTTACATCGGCGACTGGTGCGGCTGTCCGCGATATGGTAATTACTCTGTCAAGACGATATCCTAACGCGCATGTGTATGTAGTTCCTGTCGCTGTGCAGGGTGAGGATGCACAACGACAAATTGCTCAGGGAATTGAAATCGTATGGAAAAATCAGATCGCCGATGTCATGATTGTGGGGAGGGGAGGCGGGTCGCTAGAAGAGTTATTTGCATTTAATTCTGAAATTGTCGCAAGAGCGATTGCTGCCTCGCCCATTCCTGTGATCTCAGCTGTGGGGCATGAAACCGACACGACCATTGCCGATTTTGTTGCTGATGTACGGGCTGCAACACCGACTGCTGCAGCTGAACTTGTTGCCCCGGACAGACGAGAACTACTAGAACGGATCACAGGGTTAGCGCAGCGTATACGGCGATTTATCACCATGTATGTCGAACGTCAGTCCATCCGTTTACAACACGTGACAGAAAGCCGCGCGTTGATGGATCCCATGCATCGCATATCGATTTTGCATGAGCGTGTAGATCGTCTTGAGCCGCGTTTGCGATTACTTCTAAAACAGGCTGTAGAGGGTGGAACAAACACCACAAATCAACTAGAACTTCGACTTGCTCGGCATTCTCCACGTGAGCGGATCTTTTTATTACATGTTCAGCTTGACCGTTTAGAAGAGAGACAACGGCGTGAGATGAAGGATCGACTGGAATATGCAGAATTAACCGTGCAACGGTTGATCTCTTCGCTCGAACTTTTAAGCCCACTTGCAGTGATGAAACGCGGTTATGCAGTTATGTATCGCGCGCATGGTGATACGATGGTTACGAGCGCCACTCAGGTTCAACCTGGGGATTCACTTCATGTGGAAATGACGGATGGGTGGCTTGATTGTCAAGTATGGGGAGTGTATGAAAATGATGAACATCCCAAGTGATTCTAATACATCTGATGAATTGAATTTCGAAGCAGCACTTGGCAAACTTGAAGAAACGGTGCGAGCGTTAGAGGCTGGAGAACTTCCACTGGATGATGCTATCGCGAAGTTTCAACTCGGTATGCAACTTGTTCGCGCATGTCGTGAGAAGTTAGAAGTGGCCGAACACAAGGTTGAACTTGTCCTTGCAGCGGAACAAGGGATTGAAACGACTCCATTTATTATGGATACGAAAGGATTGAATACAAATGACTAATTTTGATTATAACGAATATTATAAAATTTTAGGCAGTCGGGTAGATCGAGTGATGGATGACTATTTGCCGAGAGAAGATGTTTTTCCAGAAGTTCTTGCAGAAATTCTTCGCTATAGTGTCTTTGCGGGTGGAAAGCGCCTTCGTCCCAGTCTTTTACTCGCAACGGTTGAGGCGTTTGGACAAAATAGTGAACCCCTATTACCCGCTGCGGCTGCACTTGAATTCATGCATACCTATTCGTTAATCCATGATGACTTACCTGCAATGGACAATGATGATTATCGTCGTGGTAAGTTGACTAGTCACAAAAAATTCGGTGAAGCCGCTGCTATTCTTGCAGGTGATGGCCTGATGTCGTTAGCGTTTCATGCCTTGGCGGATAGTGAAATAAGGCCTGATTTACTTGTCAAGATGATCAAGGAACTTGCGGATGCAAGTGGGATTCGAGGTATGGTTGCAGGTCAGATGGCAGATATGTATTACGAGAATAAAGAAGTTAATTCGGAAACACTCGATTTTATTCACCAGTATAAGACGGCCGCAATGATTGTGGCGCCTTTGCGAATGGGGGCAATTTCTTGTTTGGCGAGTGAGGATACGCTCGCTGCACTTACTGAATTTGGTGTTGCATTAGGGCTGGCGTTCCAGGTTATGGATGATTTGTTGGATGTAATTGGCGATCAAGAGCAGCTTGGGAAGCGTCCGGGAGTAGATGTTCGCAAAGGAAAAGCTACATATCCAGCGCTCTACGGGGTCGAAGCCTCACACAAAATGGTAGATCAACAAACAGCACGGGCAATTTCTGCGCTCGAACAAGCTAAGGAACTACGAAGTCCCGAATACCTGAGTGGAATTGCACAACTGCTGGCGGAACGAAATCGGTAATTTTACAGTTTATTTCCTGCGTAGAGTCGCGATGTTCCGGTGACAATACAGCGCGGGAGGTGATTTCGTTGACAGTTGGCGTGAAAATGCAACAAACGATCGCATCAGCGGAAGGGGTTGCGGCAAACTTAAAGCAGTTTGCCCTTGAAACACAAGATCAGCAAGCTAAACAGATGTTTAATCAGCTTGCTCAAACAGTGGATAGCTGTGTGACAACCATGCAGTCTCGGTTGAATTATATCCAACAACAGGAGCCTCAATATCGTCAACAGTAGTCAATGTTCTTAATATGCGTCATTTTGGCATGGTATGGCAGATTGAATGGCCTACCATGCCTATGATATACTTTTCTCAACTTGATACTACAATATGTTATGGACTTGCGGCGATATGAGGAGAGGATGACGTACCGTGTTTTTGGAGCGTGTGAACGATCCAGCAGATATAAAAACGTTAACCCTCCCGGAATTAGAGGTTCTCTCTAAGGAAATTCGGGATTTTTTGGTGCAGAGTATTACGTCTACAGGTGGTCATTTTGGGGCTAACTTAGGGGTTGTTGAGCTCACCGTAGCTCTTCATTATGTGTTTGATTCACCGATTGATCGAATTATATGGGATGTGGGGCATCAAGCTTACGTCCATAAAATTCTGACAGGGCGAAAGCAGCAGTTTTCCACCCTTAGAAAATTTCATGGACTGGCAGGATTTCCTAAGCGTTCAGAGAGTCCGCACGATTTTTTCGGTGTTGGACATGCGAGCACATCTATTTCAGCCGCATTGGGTATGGCTATTGCGCGGGATTTGCACAAACAGTCACACCATATAGTGGCTGTAATTGGGGACGGTGCGATGACAGGCGGGATTGCGTTTGAAGCCTTGAATCACGCTGGACATCTAAAGAAGCGACTGCTTGTTATTTTGAATGACAATGCAATGTCGATTTCTCCGAATGTAGGGGCTGTTTCTCATTACTTGACCCGTTTGCGAACGGATCCATATTACGGGAAATTTAAGGGTGAGCTAGAGACATTATTAAAACGAATACCTGCGTTTGGTTCAAAGCTAGCGACTACGGCAGAGCGCCTTAGAGATACACTGAAATATGCCATGGTTCCTGGAGTGCTTTTTGAGGAAATGGGATTCTCCTATTTTGGTCCTGTTCCTGGACATGATATGGGGCAAGTGATTCAATTATTGCGCCAAGCCAAAGATATGGATGGCCCTGTCTTATTACATGTAGTTACGCAAAAAGGGAAAGGCTATGCATCAGCGGAATCTGCGCCAGACAAATTGCATAGTATTGGTGGGACTGTTGTAAAGCCGAAGTCTCCTGCTCCTACTTATACGGGGGTTTTCGGCAAAACTCTTGTGGATTTGGCCAAAAAGGATGAGCGGATTGTCGCTGTTACGGCGGCCATGCTGAATTCCGGATTAAATGAGTTCGTGTCTCAGTTTCCCGATCGTTGTTTTGATGTAGGAATTGCAGAACAACATGCTGCCACGCTTTGTGCGGGACTTTCTACAGCTGGGATGCGCCCTGTGTTTTCTGTTTACAGCACCTTTTTACAAAGGGCATATGATCAAGTGATTCATGATATCTGCATTCAAAATCTACCTGTCGTATTTGCTGTGGATCGCGCTGGACTGGTGGGACCGGATGGAGAAACACACCAAGGTGCTTTTGATGCGGCTTTCTTACGAGCTATTCCCAATATGACCATTATGATGCCTAAGGATGAGGGGGAGCTACGCCATATGTTGTATACGGCGTTCACCTTATCAGGCCCAGTAGCGGTAAGGTTTCCGAGGGAAGATGGAATTGGTGCAGCATTAGATGTCCCGTACCAGATAATTCCGATTGGTAAGTCGCAGATATTGCGGGAAGGTCGGGATATCGCATTATTAGCGCTTGGACCGATGGTTGCACTTGCTGAAAATGCGGCGCTAATGTTGGCGGAGCGAGGGATTTCGTCACATGTAGTCAATATGCGCTTTGTCAAACCGATTGATGAGGAAGCACTGATTGAATTAGCATTAAAAAATATTCCAATGATTACAATTGAAGAGGGTACAACTAAGGGCGGACTTGGATCGGCTGTTTTGGAGTATCTTGCTTCACAAAAAATACCCTGTACCGTGTATCCAGTGGGCTTACCTGATCGTTTTATTGAACATGGAAATCGGCCCGAGTTGCTGCATCAAGTAGGACTCACTTCACAGCACGTTTTAGAAGTTGCTGTGAGTTTAGTTGGAGAGAAACAGGGACAAAACTGGTCGAACAGAAAGACAGCAGGTCGTTGATGTCCAAGGAACGTGTGGATGTGTCACTCGTGCAACGTGGTTTAGCTACTTCACGCGAGCAAGCAAAACGATTGGTTATGGCAGGGCTCGTATATAGCGGTACAGATCGCGTCGATAAACCAGGTACTCAGATTGCTGAAGATGTTCCACTGATGGTAAAGGGAGCTCTTCATCCTTATGTAAGTCGCGGTGGTCTAAAGTTAGAAAAAGCATTAAAGTGTTTTTCGGTTTCAATTAGTGGGAAAGTGGTGGTTGATGTCGGTGCCTCCACAGGTGGATTTACAGATTGTTCGTTACAGCACGGTGCCTTGTTTGTTTACGCAATCGATGTTGGGTATGGACAATTAGCTTGGTCATTGCGAGAAGATGCACGGGTTCGTGTAATGGAACGCGTCAATTTTCGTCACGTAGAAATAACCCGATTTGATCCTATGCCATCTGTTGGGGTGATGGATGTATCATTTATTTCTGTGAAAAAATTATTTCCTAAGTTAGCAGAAATTCTAACTCCGGATGCGGATTTGCTCACACTAATTAAACCACAGTTTGAAGCAGGTCCTACATGGGTCGGCAAGGGCGGAATTGTGCGCGATCCGGATGTTCATATCTCTGTTATTAATAGCGTTATTGAGCAAGCACAGAAGTTAGGTTTTATTGTTCGTGGCCTTGATTTTTCTCCCATACGTGGTGGCGATGGCAATATTGAGTTTTTGTTGTGGGCAAAAAAGATACAGTCGTCTTCAGAAGATATGCATAAAGATATGCATATCGAGGATGTTGTTCAAGCAGCTCATCAATCGAATTTCTCATAGGGGATTGGCTATCTTGTGAGAAGGAATTTAGGCACATGTCGGCGAACAGTTACTCTGGAGGTGCCGTCATGGAAGTGTTTGCGATTTTGACCTTTTTAACGGTTGTTTTTTTGTTCGTGCGAAGTCGCTACCTTGCTAGCCCTCTATCCGAATTTGAAACGACATCGAGGCGCGAGTACTTGATTCGGGCCGGAGAGATTTTACAAGAACAGGGTTATCAAATTGTAGGTGAGCGTATTCCTCATGAACTGGCTTCGTTTTTTGGTAATCGTAAGTTTGTGACGTATATTGTCGTAGACTATTTGGTGGAAAAGGAAGGAGTGCACTATCCGATTAAGGTGCGCTCTCATCGAGATCCTGCACGCGTGAGTGGAGCTTGGTTGCGCAAACAGTTTCTCGCTTTGTATTCTTTATATGAATCACCGATTGGCTATCTGTCACCAGAATCCGGAACGATGGAGTTCGTAGACTTTGATATTGATTTTCCAGGTCGCTATTATACTAAGCGCTGGCGTATGCGTCTACTGTGGTTTGCGATCGGGCTTTCGATTGGTTGGCTATTGTCTTTTGCGCATTGAAAGGAAGAGTTGTATGCCTAAAACGATTGGTCTTGTGGTAAACCGGACGAAACCGAAGGCAGTTGAAGTTGCAAAACAATTGGTCGATACAATTGGCAGATGTGGGGGACAAGTTTTTATTGAAGAAGAAGCTGCAATCGCTATGGGAATGGAGTCATATGCACTAGCTCGAGCGAACTTTCTCGGTAGTGTTGATCTGATCTTCGTGTTGGGTGGAGATGGCACTTTGTTGGGTGCAGCACGTCATTTTTCATGTTCCGAAATTCCCATGCTAGGGATTAATATTGGGCACCTTGGTTTCTTGTCAGAAGCAGAACCAAAGGATTTAGAGGATTCCGTACGGCGTGTGCTACTGGGTGACTTTTATCTCGAACGTCGGATGATGATTGAATGTGAAGTAATGCGAGATGGCGTGTCTATTCATCGTAATGTTGGATTAAACGATGTAGGGATCGGCAAAGGATCGTTTGCACGCATGATACAGGTGGGGATCTACATTGACGAGCAATTTTATGACGAATATTTTGGTGATGGATTAATTATTTCTACTCCGACAGGGTCGACCGCGTATTCTCTTTCATGTGGTGGTCCCATAGTAGTACCTGATCTTCAGGTGATGTTGTTAACACCCATTTGCGCACATAAACTGGTTGTTCGTCCCTGTGTAATTGGAGCTACTCAACAGATTCGCGTCAAAGTAAACGCGCGGCATAATGATTTTGGACTCACTGTAGATGGACAGGTAGGGTTTCCATTAGAAAACGGTGATGAAGTTATCATTTCTAAAGCGGCATGTGACACAGTATTGATTCGTTGGCAGGAAAGAGCGTTTTTCTCTATTTTGCAAGAAAAACTTAGAGGAGATTGAAAGGGCGGTTATGTTTGAAAGGACAGCGTCTCTTGAAAATTCGCGAAATTATTTCGGGTAATGTAATTGAAACACAAGAAGAGTTAGTGGATGCTTTACGAGAGGCGGGGTTTGCTGTGACTCAAGCTACGATCTCACGAGATATTAAAGAAATGCATCTTCTTAAAACACCTACTTCCGAAGGCAAGTATAAATATTCTCTCCCCACTGCTCCATCCTCATACCAACCAGATGTGAAACTGCACAGATTATTAAATGACGTATTTATTGCTATTGATTTTGCGGAAAACTTGGTTGTGATGCGGACATTGCCTGGTAATGCTCATGCGGTAGCGGTGCTTTTTGATACGTTAGACTGGCCAGAAATTCTAGGAACTGTTGCTGGCGACGATACGATTTTGTTGATCGCTCGTTCAAAAGATAATGCAAACACGATTGTTGAACGAATTAAATCTTTACTATAGGGGTTGATTGAGTGCTGCGCACATTGCAAGTGCAAAATATCGCTTTGATTGAGCGCTTGGAATTGGAAATCCGACCTGGATTTACTGCATTAACGGGAGAAACGGGCGCTGGAAAATCGATTCTGCTTGATGCGGTAGGATTACTTTTAGGCTCTCGTGCCAGTTCAGAACTTGTTCGTTCTGGAGCGGATAAGGCAATTGTACAGGGGGTATTTGACATTGATCCGCAGCACTCTGATGCAATAAGTCATCTTTGTGTGAGTGAGGGTATCGATTTTGAAGAGGAGCAACTCGTTGTTAGTCGAGAGGTATTCAGTTCAGGAAAAACGACTGCACGTGTAAATGGGAGAATTGTAACCGTTCAATTTTTACGCGAGTTAGGCAGAATGTTTATTCATCAGCACGGACAACATGATAGTGTTGCATTACTGCGTAAAGAAGAACATGTAACACTGCTTGATGCGTATGGTGGGGCGGCTGTGAGTCGTGCCAAGTTAGACTATAGCATAGCTTATACTGCTTACATAGAATATACAAAAAAGTTAAATAACATGGAGAAAAGTCAACGCGAGCGTGCGCAGCGGTTAGACCTGCTTCAGTATCAAAAACAAGAAATCGATGCCGCAGGATTGCAACCGGGTGAGGAAGAAGGTTTGCAAATTGAACAACGGCGTTTGCAACATAGTGAGAAGTTGCGCACGGTGGTAGATGATGTGTATGAGAAGTTATATGAAGGGGATACAAGAACTTCAGCGATTGTAGGTGAAGTGTATCGCTTACAACGCTTAGTCGATAATTCCCTTGAATTTGACAGGGATTTAGGTGAGTTGAGCGAATATCTTCAGACTGCTCAGGTTAATTTGAGTGAGGCGGCTGAATTCGTTCGACATTATAAATCGCGAGTTGAATTTGATCCTAACCGCTTACAACAGGTAGAAGACCGATTGGCCAGTCTTGTGCGTCTATTTCGCAAATATGGGGAATCGACTGTGGAAATTCTGGGGTTTTATCGGGAATTAGAACGTGAATGTGGTCAACTATTGAATCATGAAGAGACATTGGCAGAATTGCAAAGACAGGTGGATCAAGCGCAACGACTTTTGCTTGAATGCGGCGAAAAATTATCTGAATTACGACAACGTGTGGCAGATACATTGGAGCAGGATCTCGCGCGTGAATTAGAGTTTTTACTTATGCCAAAGGTTCAATTACACCTACAATTTACTGCTACAAAACCGATGCCGACAGGGATCGACAATGTGGAAATCTTGTTTAGTGCAAATCAAGGTGAAGCATTAAAACCGCTTGCTAAAATTGCTTCCGGTGGTGAATTGTCACGTGTAATGCTTGCTATTACCCATGTATTAAGTGAGAGTTCCCCCGTTGCTACTCTTATATTTGATGAGATTGATACAGGTATTTCGGGACGTGCGGCACAGGCGGTCGCTGAGCGAATTGCGCAGATTGCAAAGCACCATCAAGTTCTTATTGTCACTCATATGGCTCAAATGGCGTGTTTAGCTACTCACCATCTTACAATTGTAAAACAAATCGAAGATGGGCGCACGTTTACAAATGTTCAAGTGCTGACTCCAGAGCAGCGCGTTGATGAGATTGCCAAAATGATTGGTGGGGAGAACGTATCAGAAACCACACGCCGACAAGCCGGAGAGATGTTAAATTGGCGTTCTTTTGTTACTTCTCAGGAAGTTAATTGATGGATGATTGACCTTGGTTTACATGTCTCTCCGTAAGTTGCGGGGAGGTGGCATGTTTTGTACAACATTTGATCATCCCTCTGCGGGCACTATAGAGACAACGAGATGCAGTTCAATGAGGGGGGCAAATCGGGTGAATCGATGGGTGACGCAGATAATAAGCATTGTTTTTGGCACTGTCAGTTTTTTTTCTGGCATCTTAAGTACGAATACAGCTCATGCAGCAGAACAGTCAGCGCTTTTACGGCAGGAGTTTTCGCAGAATGGTTCGAGTGAATTGGTACAGGAAAGATCTGCTGGCACGGGTCTCTCGTGGGATTGGTTATTTTCATCGGCAAAATCAGAAAATGATCAAAACGTTTTTGTGGTGCCAGGTGGTCAGTCGATTGGAATAAAGCTTCACGCATCAGGAATTTTGGTAGTGGGGTATCATCTTTTGCATGAGGGGAAGGAATCAATTAGCCCAGGAGAACGTGCAGACCTACATGTAGGGGATGTCATAGACTCAGTCAATGGTCTTCCAGTAGAAAGCATACAACAAGTATCTAAGTTGGTGCAAACGGCTGGAGAGCACAAGCAAATATTGATGTTTGGATATCATCGTAAAGGGCACTCCTTTACTGCAAAGGTACGGCCGATCCTGGATGATGAGACAGATAGTTATCGGATTGGGCTATACATTAGAGATTCCGCATCAGGAGTAGGCACTCTTACCTTTTATGTGCCCTCATCTCACGGATTTGGGGCTTTAGGTCATGTGATCACGGATGTAGATACGGGAGAACCGATTGAAGGCAAAGGCCAAATTGTTCATGCAGCTGTGACATCAATTGATCGTGGTGAAAGTGGACAACCTGGTGAAAAACGGGGTCTTTTTGTAAATGAAAAGTTAATCCTTGGGACAATTTCGAAAAACACACAGTTTGGCGTATTTGGTTATATGCAAATGGCACCGGATCATGGATTTTCACAAACCGCAATTCCTATAGCTCGTCCTGATGAAGTTCATCCTGGACCTGCAACTATTTTAACTGTTGTTCATGATCAGAAAGTGGAATTATTTAACGTTCTCATTGTGAAGGCACATAAACAGGAGAATGATGACATTAAAGGATTAATTATTCGCGTGACGGATCAAAGGTTGTTAGAGAAAACGGGTGGGATCGTTCAAGGAATGAGTGGAAGCCCTATCCTTCAAAATGGTAAATTAGTCGGGGCAGTCACCCATGTATTTGTCAGTGATCCGACGCAAGGATATGGCGTCTATGCCGAGTGGATGTTACACAATCTCGGATTACATCCTAAAGTGCATGAGCAAGTAACTCATAGTGAAACGCCTGCAGCATAACACGAAGTGATAAAATTACCGATGTGGCTCTGTCATCTACACATCGGTTATCTTACATAAATTATTTGTCAAAACAGGTCGGAAAGTATTTGTTAAAAATCGAGAGGACGTGGACAAGATATGTCGAATTAAATATTCATGTAAGTAAGGAGGATGTCGTGTGGAAAAGACCCGCATTTTGATCGCGGATGATAACCGTGAGTTCGCAGAACTATTGACAGAGTACCTCGAAGAAGAATCCGATATGGAGGTTGTAGGCACAGCATATAACGGGCAGGAAGCACTTATCATGATAGAGGATGAACAACCCGATGTTTTAGTTCTAGACATTATCATGCCCGTTCTGGATGGAATTGGGGTGCTTGAGCGACTAAGGCAGAGTAATTTACCTGCTGTTCCGCGTGTCATAATGTTAACAGCATTCGGTCAAGATGCGGTGACCAAGCGTGCACTTGATCTTGGGGCACTTTATTATGTGCTAAAACCTTTTGATATGGATCTATTAGTTGAACGAATTCGTGGTGTGATCGCTGTGGATTCCTACGCTGAACGGCCACGTTTAGCTGCTGGAGTTAGTGTCGGGAGTACAGGTTATTCTTATACAAATACCTCTACGGTTTCTTCCAATTCTCCTCGTTTAGTTCCCATTTTGACAAAACCAAAGTCGATTGATCAATTAATTACGAGCGTGATTCACGAAATTGGTGTACCAGCTCATATTAAAGGGTATCAATATCTACGCGAAGCGATTCTTATGGTATATAACGATGTGGAGATTTTGGGGTCGGTAACGAAGGTTTTATATCCTAAAATAGGCGAAAAATTCGGTACAACTGCGTCGCGAGTCGAGAGAGCAATTCGTCATGCGATTGAAGTGGCGTGGAGTCGAGGGAACACCGATGCGATTGCGCAAGTTTTTCGCTATACAGTCAATGTAAGTAAAGCAAAGCCAACTAATTCGGAATTTATCGCGATGATTGCGGATAAACTCCGAATGGAAACTAAAGTAAATTAGATATTTAAAACAACGATGAACAGCACAGATTACTCATGACCTAATACAAAGTCAGCCGTTGTTGTCAGGCTTTTTGCTCGATTCGACTTTGTCAGACATAGAGAATGGATTATATCACTAAGTATTGCCCTTGTAAGCGTATGATTTAAGTCACTCCATTTTAACATGAGGCGGCACTGCGACAATTCAGTCGATTTTAGATTGTTTATTACCGATTACGCGAAATTTCCAGATCGCATTCATGCGCGTATTGTTTTTATCACATCAGGCCTATTGCAATCGATATTTCTTTTGTATGCTGTGCTCATTCAACATACTGTGTCAGGGAGCTAGAGTTGCTATTCATTCACTGTGGGCGGGAGAATGGATGGCTTCCTTCCATTGTTAAGTGTTGCGTTCGCCTATCCATTTGGAAATCATAAAATGATGGGGATATGTGGCGGTAGGATTGCCATCATTCACCCAAGTAGAACAGACCTTTCTTGTCGCTATCTTTTCTGGGGTGATTGCGACCATTTTATTTATTGCCGCAACGGATCGGGCAAAAGGGAATGTTCATCGCTTGGCAACGGTTGAGGAAACACAATCAGGAGAAGTGATTTTCACCGCATTAGGTGGTTGGCTTGTACTTGGTGAGTAAGTACCCTCCCTGTTGGCGATTGTCGGGATGGCATTTGTAGTGATTGCGATGGTTGTGCACAGTTTGTTGCATCAGACCTAATCGGAGCGGCGCACAACTGGATCTTTCAGTCTATATGCATTATAGTATGAACAAACTATATGATTGGACAGGTGTCGATTTATGATTCAAACTTGCCCCAGATGTCAAAAGGTGCATGTCAGTCAAGGGTCTTTATGCCTTGCCTGTCGACAAAAAGAAGACGATCAATTTGCACTCGTAGCAGAGTATGTGCAAAACAACCCACACGTACAGGCAAAGGAGGTAGCCGAGGAAACGGGGGTTGATGTAAGTAGTGTAATGAAATGGATCAAAGAAGGGCGATTAATTGCTCATTTCCGATATACATGTGAACGTTGTGGGAAAACGATTTCAAGTGGACGATACTGTCCAGAATGTGTCGTCGAATTACAGCATGATTTGAATCGCTTAAAGGATAGTTTAACCAAACGAGAAGGATATTATGCAAAGCCTGATATCAAACGGTGAATCAGTTCATACGCCCACGTCACAAAGGTATTCTCATGGTGCTGACAGCTGCAATCTTATGGGGTTTGTCCGGTACAGCCGCACAGGTTTTATTTAGTGTAGATGCTGTTCATCCCGGATGGCTCGTCACGATTCGCATGGGTATCGCAGGAGTTTTATTACTGATTGCGAGCGGTGTCCGACAGGGTTTTTACGGTCTTTTTGCTGTATGGCGTCATCCTGCACAAAGTGGAAGATTACTTGTATATGCGTTACTCGGTTTACTGGGTGTACAATATTCGTATCTTGCTGCCATTGCCTATAGTAACGCAGCGACAGCGACGTTACTACAGTACATTGGTCCTACGTTGATTATGCTTTATCTCGCTGTGCGTTCGGGGCGGTTGCCGTCTCTGCGTGAAGGCTTGGCGGTGATATTTACCTTAATAGGGACCGCGCTTCTAGTGACAAATGGCGATATGCAGCGAGTTAACGTGTCGCGACTTGGATTGATCTGGGGCCTTCTATCTGCTGTCACTCTGGCGTTTTATACGGTGTTTCCGGAACGTCTATTGCATCGCTTTGGATCACTTGCAATCGTAGGCTGGTCTATGGTTTTGGGTGCCTTAGTTATGTCGTTTCGAGACCCACCATGGCGAGTTGCTCCGTTTTCTGTTGTGCACGGGTGGTTACTCATTATGTTTATCGCGTTATTTGGCACTCTGCTTGCATTTTTTTTCTACTCCGCAAGTTTACGCTATTTGACGCCCGCGCAAGTAGGCTTACTTGCAACAGTTGAACCTTTGGCAGCTACTGTCGCGGCAATGCTTATTTTAAACGTCCGTCTTGGCATGTTCGCCATTTTCGGAGGTCTCTTGATTTTACTTTCCGTCATGTTGTTGACTCGATCTTCCCGTGCCATTTGAAAATGGGAACGGATAGGCGTTGATGTTTCTAATTGTATTATAATGAATCAATTGAAAGGTAGGGAGGCACCTCGAATGGATTCCGATTTTATCATAAGCGCGCTGCAACAAGTTAGAATGAAACGTCCACTTGTGCATAATATCACTAACCTTGTCGTAACAAACATTGTGGCAAATGCTTTGTTGGCAATCGGAGGTTCGCCTGTGATGGCCTATGCGAAGGAGGAGGTGGCGGACGTGGCGTCAGCATCCAGTGCGCTGGCCTTAAATATGGGTACTCTTGATGATCGCATCGTCTATGCGATGGAACTTGCCGCAAAGGCTGCCAACGATTCTTCTGTGCCGATTGTGTTTGACCCAGTGGGAGTAGGGTTCACACCCTACCGCAATGAAGTGGCGCAAAAAATAGTTAATCAATTTCACATCTCAGTCCTGCGGGGTAATGCAGCGGAAATTGGGTTTTTGGTTGGAGCGGGGGGGACTGTAAAAGGGGTTGACTCTGTTGCGACCGGTAATGATTTACCGGAACGAATGAGACAATATGCAAGAGTTCAGAACTGCGTGGTGATTGCCACTGGTGAAATCGACTACGTGACGGATGGCATGCATGTGTGGACGTTACATAACGGAGATGAGTTGCTAGTAGCGATTACAGGTTCTGGGTGCATGTTGACGGGGTTGATTGGGGCATTTATTGGTGTTTTGCAACAACCTGCTACACTTGAACAAGTTGCATATGCATCAATCGCAGCCATTACTTGCTATAATGTGGCAGGTGAGATGGCTGCAAAATCAGCACAAGGTCCAGGAACTTTGCAACAGCAACTGTTTGATTCACTGTATCACCTTACAGGGGAAAAAGTGGCAGCACTCGCACGGATCGAACAGTTGACCTAAAGTTCAGAACAGCGTTTTGGAAGAAAGTTTAGTATAATAACAAAGTCGTCGAAATGATCAATTCACGTTAGGGAGGTTTTTACACATGAATGAACGTCAGGGCGTAGTTACCTTTAAAGGAAACCCAGTTACTTTAGTAGGGAATGAAGTGAAAGTTGGGGATCAAGCGCCAAATTTTCACGTGTTAGCAAATGATCTCTCACCCGTGACGTTAGATACATATCAGGGTGTACGTATCATCAGTGCGGTACCGTCCCTTGATACTGGTGTGTGTGATGCGCAAACGCGTCGCTTTAACGAAGAGGCGACTAAATCGCACGGATTTACTGTGATAACGGTGAGTGTCGATCTTCCCTTTGCCCAAAAACGTTGGTGTGGCGCGTCAGGACTTGATCAAGTGATTACAGTTTCTGATCATCGCGATTTGTCATTTGGACATGCTTATGGCGTTGCCATGAAAGAACTTCGGCTACTTGCACGCTCCGTATTTGTGGTAGACACAGATGGAAAAGTTGCTTATGTGGAGTATGTGCCGGAAGGAACGACTCACCCTAATTATGACGCTGCGATTGCAACTGCGAAGACGCTGTTATAAAATTTCTTGCGACGATGAACCGAGGAGCAAACGCATATAGGGGGTCTGATCGAATGATCGATCCTCTGTATGCTTCTTTGTTGCTATTGTTATGGTAGCAATTATGAGATATTTCAATATGATGCTCTAACGTAATTTTCAAGATTGTTTATTATTTTTTTTTTTTTTAAAATAGGCAATGAGTGATGATTTAGAGTAATATGCCATGTTTCTTGCTCGACATCAGGCAGTGACCTCCTACAGGTTTCTCCAAAAATTTAGATGTATGAAGTACAAGGATGATCTTACATTGTGCTAAATGAAACAGTTTCAATCACTGAATTACGGGGGAACGAAAACAACGATTTGCATGATGTTTTCGTTTAGTGGTAGATTTACGGCAATAGACGAATTTGGGAGAATGGTTCGATGGAAGATTATACAGTAAAATCAGTGGAAAAAGCCTGTTTATTGCTTGATGTTGTTAGCTTATATCCAGAAGGGATTGGGATTACAGAATTGGCGGAGCAAGTCGAGATGTACAAGAGTACAGTTCATCGCTTGCTGGGCACGTTGATGAAGCGCGGGTATATTCAGCAAAATATTCATACAGGGAAGTACAAGTTAGGTTATCAAATACTTGACCTGGGCATGCGTCTGCTATCTTCTCTCGATTTGCAGAAGGAGGCGACTCCGTTTTTGCAAATACTAGCAGATCAGACCAATGAGGTCGTTCATCTTGGCATTCTTGATCAAGGCGATATTGTATACATTGACAAGGTAGAAAGTAAACAGACTGTGAGGATGCACTCGCGGGTTGGGAAGCGAGTCCCTGTACATGCAGTTGGACTCGGTAAAGCAATTTTAGCAGCGCTTACGGAGGAAGAGATCAGTCGTCTGTTTGATCAGTATGGACTGGTTGCAGTAACTCCCAAAACGATCACGGATCGTCAGCACCTTTTAAAGGCGCTAGACGATGTGCGTCACCAAGGTTACGCTTTTGATATAGAGGAAAATGAGTTGGGGATTTGTTGTGTTGCAAGTGCGATTTTCGACAACAACCGTAACGTGGTAGCTGCATGCAGTGTATCTGGGCCGAATCATCGCATGGGAGTCAAGCGTCTTACAGAGCTCGCACCGATTGTACGACAGACGGCAGAAGAGATTTCTCAACGGCTTGGATATTCTTCGTTTCCTGAGGCGCATAGATAATGGGATTGTGTATGAAAAAAGACTGCAGGTAACTCCCCGGAAGAAGGGTGTCGCCTGCAGTCTTTTTTAATTACCAAGTATCTGTCGAGCACCGATGTATTTTGGTCCCCAATACGAATTTGTGATGTTGTCAATGCTAACTCCGTAGTCTTGTGCATCCACCATTAGATTATTTCCAATGTAAATCCCAACGTGTGTAGCCCCTGGTGCATATGTGCTGAAAAACACAAGATCACCCGGAGTGAGTTGGCTTTCAGGAACGGATAACCCCTCAGCAAATTGTTGTTCAGATGTACGTAAAATATTGACACCGAAGTGGGCAAATACGTATTGAGTAAATCCTGAACAGTCAAAACCAGAAGGACTTGTTCCACCCCAGACGTAAGGGGTACCCATGAACGATTCACCGAATTTTAAAAGATTCTGCACATTGACGGAAGGTAAACTCTTCTCCGTTTGGTGAATGTAAGAGACATTTTGAACGAGTGATTGAGCTTGTTGGGTTTCTTGCTCGATTTTTTGAATTTGTGATTGTGTAAGTTGAATTTGACTTTCTAATAGTCCATGTTTTGTCGTTGCAGATTGAATATTTTGGTTCAGTTGTGCAAGCATATTCTTCCTCTGAGTCTCAACGAGGAGGTCTGCTTGTTTCATCGCATCATACTCTGTGTGCTTGCGAACAAGAAGAGCATAGTCTGACTGTTGAAGTTGTCGTTTAACGACGAGTTGATGTTGTAATGTAGCCACTTGCTGTAGTAAATGCTGATCTGTTTTTGCAATTGTGACTAACATATACAAGCGACTTAAAAAGTCTTCCCAATTGGATGATTCAAGTAAAACGGAGAGATAAGACACTCGTCCATTTTCGTACATGACGCGAACTTGGCTGCGCAAACTGTTCTTATATGCATTTAGTTGCTTTTGATCTACTATAATGCTGTGGTTCGTTTGCGTAATCTGCTGTTCCGTAGTTTGCATTTGGGTCAAATTGCTCGAGAGAGCAATTTTCAAAGTTGTGAGTGATTGTTGATAATGTGCAATCTCAGACTTGACTGTCACCGTTTGCGATTTAGCAAACGTCATGGCTTGATTGGTTTGATTGACTTCATTCTGGAGTTGCGCCATGGTTTGCTGTTCTTGTGAAAGTGATTCTGCATATGTACGTCCAAGTGGTGTGCTAACTAATAGCAAAGATGTCACCACTCCAACCAACAATCTGACATTTCGCTTTCTTATTTTTTTCAAATGACATAACCCCTCGATATCAACTTCAAAAACTACTGAATACTCTATTTCGACACAACTTCCAGAATTCCTGCAAGAAGTGACATCGAGGTTTAGAATTAAGACATTATCCGAGTAATTCCGCCCTTGCAACAAAGTGAACAGATCCGCCGACTCGAATGTCGTAGAGGTCGTTTACTCGCTTTCCATTCAGGTATAGTAAGGATGGACGATCAATCGCATACCCTTGTTCTACGCGTAATGTGAGAGAATGCGTTGCACGGGCAGTGTTTTCTTCAGGGACCGGATAGCGCAAGAGAAAAGCACACAGGCAACCGTTTGCACTTCCTGTGGCAGGATCTTCTGAAACGCCAAGTTCAGGGACAAAGACACGAACGTGGACATCATTGTCCTCATCAATGGGATCCATAGCAAAGACAAGGATGTTTGCATCTGGTTCGACTTGCGGGGCAAGACTCTGGAGAACTTGTAGCTGTACCCAGGCCTTTTGAACGTCTTCTCTCTGCTTTAAGGCGACAATGATAAATGGTAGTCCAGTTGAGACGATTTGTACTGGATATTGTTCATTAAACGCATCAATCGATAGATTGAGACATTTCGCCATGTCATGTTTATCAATGATCGCCCCAAATACAGGTTGGTTTTGCGTCATGGTGAGGAGATATGGTTGCGCGTTGTGATATGTGAACTGAACCGGAATGAGGCCACCTGACATTTGTAATGAGAGTGTCTCAATTGGGTGTTGGATCAATTGTTGTTGTACAACAAATGCCGTTCCAAGAGTTGGGTGTCCAGCAAATGGGATTTCAGATGCCGGGGTAAAAATGCGGACAGGAATAATCAGTACAGTCGTGTCTTGCTGTGCAATTTCTTCTGCGGATTGCATAATGAAGGTTGTTTCTGAAAAATGCATTTCGCGAGCGAGTGTCTGCATTTGTTCAGTGTTGTAAGTGTGTCCATTTAAGAAAACAGCGAGTTGATTCCCTGTATAGCGATCAACGGAAAATACATCGACAATGAAAAAATCAGTCATGAAGTTTGCCCCCTACATTTTATGCCTATATTCCATATTAACTTGTAAAATAGTGATTGTCAGGAGCTCTATTGTCAGATACGATAATTGTAACTAAGGAGGAAGAGTTTTGAAAACGACAATCTGTCTGATGCGACATGGTGAAACGAATTGGAACGTTTCACGCCGGTTTCAAGGAATGACAGATATTCCATTAAATGAATGCGGCCGGGAACAAGCTCGCTTGACTGCTCATTATTTGTCTAGCGTTTCTTGGGACTGCGCCATCTCAAGCCCGCTTTTACGTGCAAAGGAAACTGCCGGAATTATCGCGCAAAATCTCCAACTCGGGGAAGTTTACATAATGGATGAATTGGCTGAACGCGATGTTGGATCAGGAACTGGATATACACCAGAGGAATATCAGATTGCTGCTGGACAAGGCCGTTTAGTTGGGGTGGAATCTTTTGAGATGGTGAGAGACCGAGCGATGAGTGCTCTCACGAAACTTGGCGAGGAGCATGCCGGAAGGAGGATGATTGTAGTATCACATGGTGCGGTGATTAACGCCGTTTTATCCGCATTGTCAAACGGGGAGATAGGCACAGGAAAAACTGCTTTGCAAAACGTTTGCCTAAATATGCTGCTTTTTCAGAATCGACACTGGGAAATTGAATCGTACAATATGATTGAGCATTTGCGTCAAGATCATGGGGGGATGTTCGTTTCTTTAACGGATGATATTGATTTTCGCTAACAACGTGTGGCGAGAATCAGAGCAACAAGAAAGTTGCACATTTCATGCCCTGATTCCGGTGAATATACCCTGGAAATAGAAAGAATAATTTTCCTGATATTCGTGTTGCTTTCCATATAACGATGTGCTTTAGCAACTTGCTCAAAAGAAAACACTCGATCGACTAGAGAATGCAATCTTCTATCTGCAAATCGTTCAAATGCAAATTCTCAAAACTCCACTGTGAGTTGTTCTTTTTGTTCTTTTGAACGAGATGAAGCGCGGTGTCAATGATTTGCAAACGTCGGCGTAAAAGTAGACTTACATCTAATTTGTCCGCTCAGCTACCGCCGAGTATCCCGATTACAATTGATCGGCCATCGATTGCAGTGATTGCAGGTTCTGTTGAAAACAAGAAGCGCCAACGAAATCGAATATGAGTTGAACACCTCTATGTTGAGTCCACTGTAGGACTGGTTCTGCAAACGGACCTGAACCTGCCTTGATGCCCTGGTTTCATATCTGGAATAGCATGTTCTATCACCTGTAGAACATCGGGAGCACCTGGTTTAATAATCAAGACTGCTTTCATCAACTGAACACCTCGCACATTGAAATAAGTTGTTGTACTGTATGTACAGTAGCGCGCATCACCTCGCAAAGCAAAGGATGATCTCAATAAAAACGAAGGAGTGGTTTTGATGGAATATCACGTAATGGGTAAATTTAAAACACATGAGGGTGCAGAGAAATCTGTGACAGAATTAGAAAAACTATTTCACGGAAAGGTGTCTCTTAGCACATCCACGCCGCATGAAAACTGGCATGGGACCTGGTTAGAAGATTCATTGGGGATGATTGGGGGGTTGGCTGCAGCCGTATCTGCGGTTGTTCCGGGTTTTGGAGTGTTGTTCTTGGGTGGTCCGCTAGATGGCGCAATGCAAGGACGTGTGCTCGCAGACTGGCTTGAGGCTCATCCAGACACAGTTAGAGGAGATGGACTTTATCATTTTGTCATTATCGACTGTTCTGAAAGAGAAGTGGATTTGGTGAAAACAGCTTTAAAAAATTTGGGTGCTGAGCATGTTCATGTAGTGCAGGAATAAATTTTAATTGTGTTTACTTACTCCTCACAGGAAACGAGGTTCGTGTATAATGGTTCACGAAGAGTTGGGTCCAACATAAAGATTGGACGATATACAGGAGGGTTATGCGTGGGAACAGTAAAACGCTCCTTGCTTATCGGAGCGGCCGTCATTGTGTTGTTATCAGGTGCTGTTGTAGCACTTGCTGACACAGGAACTGAAAAATCGGTGCCAGCGGAAACTGTGCAGCCGATTACTGCGAATGTAAATACGAATGTTGTATCAATTTCAGCTCCAGCGGTTGAATTGATTGATGCTAACACGGGACAGGTTCTTTACGCCAAAAATGTGCTGCAAAAGCATTATCCGGCATCGTTAACGAAGTTGATGACATCGCTTATTGCGCTGGATCTCGTGAAACGAGGACAACTCACATTGAATTCTATTATTCCTGTGAGTCAGTCAGCATATAACGTAGCTCGAACTCCAGGCTTATCTGTAGCATATTTGAATCCAGCAGAGCATATCACTCTTAGCAAAATGATGGAGTATATGTATGTGGTGTCTGCTGATGATGCAGCAGTTGCGGTCGCTGATTCTATCGCTGGATCACAGGCTGAATTTGCAAAATTGATGAATGAAAAAGCTGCATCACTAGGACTTGTGGGTACTCATTATACGAATGCATCTGGACTGCAAAACGCGAAAATGTATACAAATGCGCGGGATGTAGCTGTTTTATCAAGGTACTTAATACAACAATATCCGATTGTCTTAAAATATGCATCTGAACCAGGAATGTATATTCATCCGGGGCAGTACGGAACGAATTATGATCAATTATTAGGGCAATTTAATGGCTTAGACGGGTTGAAAACAGGTTCGACAAGTGAAGCAGGATATTGTTTCGTGGGGACTGCAAAACGCGGCAACACACGATTGATTAGCGTTGTGCTCGATGCGAATTCATTTTCAACTGTATTTCAGGATACGGCAAGCCTTCTTGGATACGGATTTACTCAATTTAGTTCGAAATTGTTTCAAACGGCGAATCAGCCACTTGCAACTCTGCTTCATGTTAAAGATGCCGCAAATCCTGCTTTGAGTATTGCGCCAAAGCAGGATGTCTATGTGGATATACAAAGAGGTGTCAAGCAATCGATTACGTATACAACTACTCCAAGCGTACTCAGTGCGCCTATTGCCGCGAGTCAGAAGGTAGCTACTGAAAATGTCATCGTGAATGGTCACGTTGTGCAACAGGTTCCTTTATACGCTGTTAAAAGTGATCCTAAAGCGGATTTAGTGGAGAAGGTGTGGCGTTCGGTTCTTTCCTCTGCACATAGTGGGGCGCGACAGGTGGTTTCATGGATCGGAACAAAAGTGCATAGATACCTGTAATAGACAATGAGAAGGTATGAGGTCGCTGTATGCGGAGGTGGTACTGTGGAGAAGCAGTTTCCGCACAATTTTTTATTTGGCGCAGCCACGGCTGCTTATCAGGTGGAGGGTGCAACTCGTGAAGATGGCCGACTACCGTCAATTTGGGATGTCTTTGCACATTCACCTGGTAAGACGTTTGGTGGTCAAACTGGAGATCAGGCCTGTGATCAGTATCACCGATTTCACGACGATGTTCGTCTATTGAAGGAATTTGGCTTTCGCAGCTATCGCTTCTCTGTTTCATGGTCTCGCATTTTTCCAGAAGGAAAAGGGAGAATTAATGAAAAGGGGATGGACTATTATCGTCGGCTCGTCGATGAATTGTTGCGAAATGACATCATTCCATTGGTCACGTTGTATCATTGGGACCTACCTCAAGCGTTGGAGGGCATTGGAGGTTGGCTAAACCGAGATACGATGTCTTATTTCGCAAATTATGCACAAAAAGTGGTGCGGGAATTTCGAGGAGAGGCCACTCGCTTTATCACAGTGAACGAACCATCCGTAGCTGCTTATGAAGGATATCTTACAGGGCATCATGCGCCAGGTCATACCGATTTCAGGGAAACAATTACAGTGGCTCATCATCTGATGGCTGGGCACGCTTATGCGTCGAATGCAATTCGCAGTGTTTCTCAAGCAACAGAGATCGGAATCGCCTTGAACTTGTCACCTATTTATCCAAGTACAAAGGATCAACATGAGGCTGCACGGACCTATGATCTTGTAAGTAATCAATTTTTTCTTGACGCAGCTTGCAGCGGAAAGTATCCGCAAGAAGTATTGGATCTGTATGGGACATTTTTCGATTTAACTTTTATGCAGCAGGCAGATTTTCAGATGATGAGATCGCAAACACTTGATTTTCTTGGTGTGAATTATTACTTTCCAACAGTGGTACAGAAGGGTGAGCATCCGTTATTGTCAGATGTTCTACCGCCACAAGGATTGCTCACGGATATGGGATGGGCCATTGCTCCAAATGGTCTGCAGGATCTCTTGGTACGTATTCATCGTGACTATCCGCAGGTTCCGATTTATATTACGGAAAATGGAGCGGCATTCCCTGACAAGGTTATCGGGGATCACGTTGATGATCCGCGTCGCATTGACTATCTGAAGGGCCATTTGGAGACTTGTTTAGATGTGCTTTCGCAAGGCATCGATGTAAAAGGATACTATGTGTGGTCGCTGCTTGACAATTTCGAATGGGCCCATGGCTATAGTAAAAGGTTTGGAATTGTGTATGTGGATTTTGAATCGATGAGGAGAATACCGAAGGCGAGTGCCTATTGGTTGCGTGACTGGATTGTTGCTCACACCGCAAGGGAGGCGTAACAAGATTGGAATATCGCATAGAATCAGATTCAATGGGTGAGATGCAAGTACCAGTTGATGCACTGTATGGTGCATCAACTGCTCGAGCAGTTGCCAATTTCCCAATTAGTGGGCGCACGTTACCGCGCCCATTCATTCGTGCGTTAGGAGTTATCAAGCGTGCGGCAGCAGAAACCAATCTGGATTTGGGAAGACTGTCAGATGAAATTGCGAGCGCAATTAGTAGAGCCGCAGATCGCGTGATCGCGGGAGAATTCGATGCTCACTTTGTGGTTGATGTATTTCAAACAGGATCCGGAACCAGTACAAATATGAACGCGAACGAAGTCATTGCGCATATTGCGCAGGCTTCTGATCACGTAAAAGTCCATCCGAACGATCATGTCAATATGGGGCAGTCAAGTAATGACGTAATTCCTACGGCAACTCATATCTCGGTGAAAGATGATATAGAGCATCGCGTAGTACCCGCATTGATCGTATTGCGTGATGCTCTATCGCAAAAGGCGCTTTCCTTTCAAGAAATCTTAAAATCCGGACGAACACATTTGCAGGATGCTGTACCAATAACTTTAGGACAAGAGTTTTCAAGTTACGCATGGCAGGTTGAGGAAGCGATTCGACGGCTCATGCGTGCGGCAAATGAGGCGGGATCACTTGCCCTTGGCGGCACCGCTGTGGGTACAGGAGTAAATACGCATCCAGACTTTGCCCGTATAGCGATTGCGCGTATTGCACAGCAAAGTGGATTGGAGCTACGGGAGTCGCAAAATCATGTGGCTGCGCAGGCGAGTCCTGATGCATTAGTTGATGTTTCTGGATCATTTCGGTCTGTAGCAATTGCTCTTATGAAGATCGCCAATGATTTGCGCTGGATGTCATCAGGTCCTACGGCTGGACTTGGGGAACTGCAACTACCAGCTGTGCAACCAGGCAGTTCGATCATGCCGGGTAAAATCAACCCTGTCATTGCAGAATCGTTGTTAATGGTGTGCGTGCAGATTGTTGGTAATGATGCCACAGTTGCCGCCGCAGCTCAATACAGCAATTTCGAATTACACACGATGTGGCCGCTTCTGGCTGACCGACTGCTGGATTCAGCACATCTCCTTGCATCTGCCGTAATTAATTTTACGCAGCAATTGGTCGATGGAATTACAGTGAATGAAGAGCGTTGTGAGCAACTATTGTTGCATAATGCGTCCATTGCAACGATTCTTGCCCCTAGTCTTGGGTACGATCGGGTGGCGAATCTTGTTCATGAAGCAAATGCAACTGGTCAACAAATGATGTACAAAATTCCGGATCGTCCTGATGCGTATCGAGTGGGTGATCAAATTATTCCAAAGAGTTGGTTGATTGGGTCGCATCTTTAAGCAAGTGAATGCCAGGATATAATGCCTTCTACATTCAAGAAGGTGGCATTGTATCCTGGTATTTTTTATGGATGTAATCGTAAACCCAACACTTCCCTTATATATTGACGATTCTGCTGAATTAATTCGCCTTGGTGGATTACCGAGAACAGGTAAGATTTTAAGCCCAGCAGATACGAAATTGCGTAAATTATTTCGGATGTGTGGAAGTGAGCCACAGTCTATCGATAAAATAGTTGAATTTTTTTCGGGTAAATATCATGTGGAACCATCTGAGATGCGTGAGGTCATCAGTCAATTAATTGATGAAAAGATTTTGCTTCCATACTCTGATGTTCAACAGTTAACAATAGATAATAAACTAAAAGACAAGCATTGTTCTTTACTATGTTCAATAGTGTTGAAAACGGAATTCAGGGAAACGAACGGCTAGTTTCTAGTACAGTGGTCGCATTGGGGCTAGTGGCTATAGGTTCTTCTGTGGCGTCACTGCTTGCCCGAGCTGGAGTTTGATCTTTACGAAAGCAAATGAGTAAAAATTGAATCATAAATCCCAATGTATCGGAATATCGAAAACAGGAAAACAGATACTAGCTATTATGATTCCATACATGCAAAAAAAAGCTTTATTTTTGGGGTTTCCTCATCCCAATGAACCGCTGAGTGAAATTATTTTGGTGATGCCTCTAAATTGTTCTAACAATTTAGAGGCATCGGTAGAATAGTGAACACTAAGTTGCACACCTAGAATTTTGACAGCGAAGGACATGTCTGTACCTTCTTTTCGAGAATTCTTTTGCCTACTGATTGCAGTGCGTTTAATATTCCCGTTAGGATCGTGCATATGCTTTACTCATGTGGACAGCTTAGTTTTATGTGTAGATGTGATGAAAGGGGAGTTTTGGATGGCGACAGTCACAGCAAGAGAAATTTTTGCAGGGATGAAGGATAACTTTGTTAAGGAGGCGGCCAAGGGGGTTGATTCTAAAGTTGTATATATATTGAATGGTGACGGTGGTGGCAGTTGGACACTTACTGTTCACAATAGCGAACTTTCGGTAGATGAGGGCATGGTAGACGGTGCCAATGCAACAGTGACGATGGATACTGGGGAATTTGTAAAAGTTGCTCTTGGACAGGGAAATCCAATGACTGCATTTATGACAGGTAAGATAAAGATTCAAGGCGATCCGTTTCTCGTACAAAAATTCCTTGGCATGTTTAATAAACCAAAGAATGTATAATTCAATCACGTCACAACTCTGAGAGGATGACATCAATAAAGAGAGAGGGATGTCCCATCTCTCTTTATTGATGTCATCGCACGTCAGCTTGGCGAATTTTTGCGAACGAGGTCGTTACGTAATATGGGGGCACCAATCGGGAAATTTTGATCAACCACACCCCCGCCCTCGTCGGTCATTCGATCGACACCTTCTGTGGTATCCTCAGTCATTGGTAGCATGTAGCCATTTTCTACGATTTGTGATGAATCATCGCGATCTATTTGCATCGCGTTTACCGCCCCCCTTCATAGATGTGGTATAATTTTGAGGTTGAAAAGCTTTGGTTACCTCTACACCATAGCATGCGGATTAATCGCCAAGTTTATGTAGAGGAGCGGGTGATCACTTGGTTGTATGTATAGTGGCTAACCTGTCTTATATGTAGAGTGAGGTTGGAGAAAGTGTCGAAAAACAAGGACCCGTTTGGTGCAAAAGCTGTACTTTCAGCCAATGGAAAAGAGTATCAGTATTATCGATTGAATCGTTTGGAAGAACTACATGTAGGGGAAATTTCTCGACTTCCGTTTTCGATGAAAATCTTGCTGGAAAACGTATTGCGGAAATTAGATGACTATATTATTACGCAAGAACATGTGAAACAAATTGCAAACTGGAACGCCGAAGCTCCTGACCAATCCCATGAAATTCCGTTTATGCCTGCGCGCATTCTGTTGCAGGATTTTACGGGTGTCCCTGTTGTGGTTGATTTGGCGGCACTGCGTCAGTCTGTGCATCGTTTGGGTGGCGATCCAAAGAAAATTAATCCGCTTGTTCCAGTTGATCTTGTCATTGATCATTCCGTGCAAGTTGACAGTTTTGGTCAAAATAACTCATTAGATGTGAACACAGATTATGAGTTTGAACGCAATGAGGAGCGTTACAAGTTTTTGCACTGGGCTACCAAGGCATTTGAAAACTTCCGCGCTGTACCACCGTCTACAGGCATCGTTCATCAAGTGAATCTAGAATATTTAGCGTCTGTTGTGCAGTCTCAAAAAGGTGACGAGGGATGGGTAGCATTTCCTGATTCACTTGTAGGAACTGACTCACATACGACGATGATCAATGGACTTGGCGTTCTTGGTTGGGGAGTCGGCGGCATCGAAGCAGAGGCTGGAATGCTTGGTCAACCGCTGTATTTTGTAACGCCAAAAGTTATTGGATTTAAGTTAGTTGGCCGTTTGCCAGAAGGATCTACAGCGACCGATCTAGCTCTCACGGTGACGAATATATTGCGTAAAAAGGGTGTTGTTGGTCAGTTTGTCGAATTTTTCGGTCCTGGGTTAAGTGCGATGACTCTTGCAGATCGTGCAACGATTGCCAACATGTCTCCTGAATACGGGGCAACAATGGGCTTTTTCCCTGTCGATGCTGAAACCTTGAAGTATCTCCGTACAACTGGCCGTGATGAAGAGCAGATTGCCCTTGTCGAAGCATACACAAAGGCACAAGGTATGTTTCGAACAGATGACATGCCTGATCCAATTTTCTCAGATGTGGTTACCCTCGATTTGTCCACTGTCGTTCCATCATTAGCAGGTCCACGCCGCCCACAAGATAAAGTTGAACTTACAAAAATGAAGCAACAGTTCAATGAAATTGCACGTTTGCCAGTGAAACAGGGCGGGTTTGCTTTAACTGAGGAACAGATTCAAAAATTAGTGAAGGTCCGTCAAGCCAATGGGCAGGAATCAGAACTAACAACAGGTTCACTTGTCATTGCTGCGATAACAAGTTGTACGAATACTTCTAATCCATCCGTCATGTTGGCGGCAGGATTGCTTGCAAAGAAGGCCGTTGAAAAGGGGCTTACTCGTAGCCCTCATGTAAAGACAAGCCTTGGTCCAGGTTCGCGTGTGGTGACGAGTTATCTAGAGAAATCTGGAACCTTACCGTATCTTGAAAAACTTGGTTATCAGGTTGTCGGATATGGCTGTACTACATGTATAGGAAATAGCGGTCCGCTCATTCCGGAAGTGGAGGCAGCTGTACGTGAGAATGAATTGACCGTTGCTGCTGTTTTAAGCGGTAATCGAAACTTTGAAGGTCGAATTCATCCTGCAGTCAAAGCCAATTACTTAGCGTCGCCTCCGCTTGTTGTGGCCTATGCGATTGCTGGAACGGTTGATATTGATTTGACAAATGATCCGCTTGGTCATGACGCTTCTGGAAATCCAGTCTATCTGCGCGATATCTGGCCGTCTTCACAAGAGGTGGATCAAGCGATTGCACAGTTTGTCACGCCGGACATGTTTAAAGAGAAATACCATGATGTACTGCATTCGAATGAACGGTGGAATGCACTCCCAACTCCGGAAGGCGAGTTATTTGATTGGGATGTTGAATCTACTTATATTCAGGAACCTCCGTTCTTCGTTGGACTTGACACGAATGTAGCACCGATTGCTCCGATTCATGATGCACGTGTTCTGGCTCTTCTTGGAGATTCGGTCACAACAGATCACATTTCTCCAGCTGGGGCTATTAATCCAAAGAGTCCAGCAGGTCTTTTTTTGCAATCAAATCATGTGGACGTGCGCGATTTCAATTCGTATGGGTCACGTCGTGGCAATCATGAAGTGATGATGCGTGGAACATTTGCTAATGTTCGTATTCGCAATGAAGTAGCGCCTGGAACGGAAGGCGGCTATTCCACGTACCTGCCGACCAGTGAATTGATGTCAATTTATGATACAGCCATGCGGTACATGCAAGATGGAGATGCCATGGTTGTCATTGCTGGGAAAGAATACGGAACAGGTAGTTCCCGCGACTGGGCAGCGAAAGGAACTTATTTACTAGGGGTAAAAGCGGTCATTGCAGAAAGTTTTGAGCGCATTCACCGTAGTAACTTGGTTGGTATGGGCGTTTTACCGCTTCAATTCGATCAAGGCGTTAGTTGGCGCTCACTTGATTTAACTGGGTATGAGAGGTTTCATTTTGAAGGAATCGACGATTTGTTGACACCACATCAACGAATCAACGTTAAAGCAACGAAACCGGATGGTTCAACGCGATCGTTTGATGTCACGGCGCGAATCGACAGCCCTATTGAGGTCGATTACTATCGCAATGGCGGAATTCTACAAATGGTTCTTCGCAATTTGATGAAGGCGTAATCCAACATAAAATCGAAAGGGAAGGGGAGACCCTTCCCTTTGGTGTACAAGAAGTCATGAAGCATAATCTACCATAGAGGCTTTGCAATCCTATCTCCGGATCGAAGAAATCAATTTTCATGAGTTCATCCCCCTCCGTTTTGTTGATTAGCAGCAGTCCCCAGAACCACAACCACACGAGGAACTTTGGCTGATCACATTCAGTTTCGCAGCCTGCTGTTCAAAGAAGATCTCCGCATACTCATCCGACTTCATCGTCGCTGTGAGTTTGACGACACGGACGAGTTGCAGTACTTCTTGGAGATCGTCGTTACTCGCACCCAATTCTCTAGCCTTAGGCACATGGTGTTCTATGCAAGACCGGCATCCAGCCGCCAAAGCCGCAGCAACTTGAATTAATTCCTTCGTGAGTTCATTCATACTGCATCACCATCTATTTATCTTTATATAATTATTTACTTATATTATATAAAGATCGACTGGGTTTTGTAACTATATAGGTAAAATATTTTATTTACACTGCATCGATTATAGCTAACTGACGTAAACGATTGGGATGTGTGGTATTTAGATCATTGTAACGCCCATGATCGAACAGTCTCTAGGCAAACGCCTTAAACACGAGTAAGAAAAGCGCAGTTGGACTTTAGAAAAAAACAGATAGTTAATCCATGATGGTGACGTTCTTGAAAATGAGCGAAATCATTATTTTGTTCACTGACTGCAAAAAAATGTGTGCTATCCATTAGAATCGCATTCGAAAATGCAAACAGTGATTTCGTATATCGTGTATTCTTTTAGATAGCGTGGTCAATAACCACGTTGGCGTATATATACAAATAACGAATTCACAAGATGCCATTTCATGCATCCGGTCACTCGCAAACCTTTTAGAGGTTGTTCAAAAAGGGTCGAGAACTCTGCGGCGCAGGGCTTCGGCTTGTGCTGGACATGCGTGCTCATGTACCACCTATCGTACACTCCGCGCGCATGTCCAGACTTCACCAACCCCCTGCTTGCATCTTACCTCAACCCTTTTTGAACAGGTTCTTTTAGATATATGGGATTTAAACGATCAGGTACGGCTATCTTAAGAATCTAAAATATACGCTGGATTTAATTAGCTAATTTTCAGATGAAAAAATAGGGTGATTCACTTGAAACGTTGAATTGGAAGAAAGGCAGATCTACACACTGCACAACAGATCGCACTAACTTATAATGGGATAAGCAGCAGCATCATCATCACCGTTGACAACGGCATAGCGGCACTGGAGGCGGTAGAACAAGCTCACGCTCTTGGAATTGACCTCAATGACATTGACCATCACCATAGGGTGTGTGTGCTGCCAAACGCCTATGCACTGGTCCATCCTGTACTTAGAGACTAGCCATTCCCTGAATTGTGCAGAGGACCCACTCGAAGCGCGACGTATTGAGATCGAAGTGAACGGACTGAAAAAAGAGACAGACCATTCAGGAACGCATTCATCAGTCAGCGGTAGAAGAGAACCAATCGATTTTGGAATATGGTTCAGATACAGATGCGGTTGGTTGAGGTAAAGTAAAAATAGGCGAAGAATAGAGGTGTTTTTATTTGGTTATATGGAACGGGAAACCATTGTCATACTACGATCTTAGTTTTCACGACAAAATAGCGATGAGTCTATTGAGATCTGGATTTAGGAAAGCAGATTTCGATAACAATAATATGCTCGGTGCATGGACAGGATCACAAATGCATGTGTTTTTTCGCACAAAGTCGATTGCAATAGCTCCACATCATCGGATCATAGAGCATACTGGCTTTCCTACTGTTTTTGACGATGAGTATGAGGCTGTGCTTGAAAAGTGGTATGCGTTTATTGCTCGGGAAAACGAAGCTAGTGAGGATCGAACACAACATTGGACGTATATATCCGATATATATTTGAGTGTCGCGCCATGTGATGAACGACTTTTCGAAGGGGCGCATCGCGAGTTTGGTAAGCTTCCTGCATTAACAGAGCCAACTGATGCCTATGAATATACGGAAAATTTGATCCATGATGCGCAAAGGTACATCGCGTTTATGAGGAGAAAGTTTATGAAATTGGTTTTGGGGAATTCGACATAAGGATGATTCATGCGTGGAATTGAATACACTCATTTTCCCAGATGTCTAAAGAAAGCAGATGTAACGGTGAGCAAGCAAACACGTAGAGAGAAAAGATGCGAAGAATGTTTGCTTCGGGGGCTCCTAAAAAACCATCGCGATACTAATATGCTTCTTCCTGCTCCTGCGGCCATGTTGCAATTGAAACTGAACAACTCATAGCTCAAGCATAATGAAATACTTCCATTATAGGTGTTTCATTAGATATTTTACTAATAATTACAGAAAATCTTTTTTATATCTCCCTACATTCTACTAACCCAAATTTTGAATTTTGGTCTCATTAAGTCGCGTCCCGACAGGGGCGTGATTTTTATTCGGGCACTACAACCTTCGTTCCACCATGCGATGCTCACGGCGTAGAGGATTCGTCATGCGCAGTTTCTTGTACATTTCCTGTACTCAATCGAAGCCCTTCAGTGATAGCACGAACCGCAAAATATCCTTGACAAATACAGTCGACATCCTCCCCCATCAAGTTTCAAAGTAATGGTAATCCGTCGAGAACCATCGTAGGGGCGCTCTATGTAAATCTCGTCATCCGCCTCAGTACTACTTCGTTTGCTGAATGCGGCATGTGCTTGTAATATAGGCTTGTCCCTTGCCGCCATTGCCAAGCATTCATTCCTGCTCCAGGTTGAGGCCATATTTTTTGATTCACTCAAGTTGAGTGGTTTGCTTGCTGACTTGTGCGTATAGATAACCTACTTTCCGCTCCTGCTCTTTGTGTTGTTTCACAGCTTTGCGCTCGAATAAAAACGTTGGATATATTTTCTTAATAAGTATTCTTTTGTTGTCTCGATTGCACATGGGGACACCATACTCTGACTGTGGGGGGTTGCTTATTCGCAAGCTGTTTCGTATAATAAATAACGAATATAAATTCACGATATAATTGTCATGTATTAAGCGGGAATAACAGTAGGTGATGTTACTACAGGCTATTTGCCAACGGCCTGATCCGAACCTGCTTTATGCTTTGATACCACTGCCACCGGGCACAGTATTGGCGACTATAAGTCATGAAAGGCGATTTTGGTCACGTGTGTTTGGTCTTCTACATTCTACGATAAGGTGGTTATTGATATGCAATTCGTTCCAAGTATGATAACATCCGAACTCATTCTGATTTTACCTTGGCCACTGTTTGTAGTTGGTCTTGTGGTCGGAATCGGTGCTGACCGCCATGCCCGACTGATGAGGGGATTGACAACGGGTGCTACCTGGTTCGCTTTGGTGTGTGCGGTTTTGGCAGCAGTGACATATACATTGGGGATGACACAATCCGCAACCTATCTTTCCGTAAAATTACCAGATGGGCTGGGCCTGCTCTCGATCAGCGTCGAAGTCAACGATCTCACCGTGCTCATGCTGTTGCTGGTAGCCTTCGTTGGCATGATCGTCGCTCGTTATTCGTACACCTATCTGGATGGCGACACTCATGAAGGACGCTTCCATCGGTGGCTGAGCCTCACGTTAGGGTCATTCTTAACGCTGATTTTCTCTGGTAATATATGGATTTTTTTGATCTTTTGGATTGCCACAAGCCTATGTCTGCATGAGTTGTTGGCGTTCTATCACAAGCGCCCCGTCGCGGTGCTTGCTGCCCGTAAGAAATACCTGCTTCACAGGATTGCGGATGTAAGCCTGTTTGCGGCCTTTGTGCTCATCGCCTGCACACTGCATACGTCGCAATTCGCCAGTATCGCATCCGTGTTCGCTACGACTCACGGACCTCTGCCAGAAACCTTGCAGATCGCGAGCGGTCTCATCGTCTTGAGTGCGGTCCTAAAGAGTGCGCAATTCCCATTCCACGGCTGGCTTATTCAAGTCATGGAAGCACCGACACCGGTGTCGGCGTTGTTACATGCCGGCATCATATACACTGGCGCGTTTTTAATTCTGCGTACGATTCCAATCATGTCACGGGTGGGGTGGACCCAAGATGCGCTGATCCTGGTGGGACTGGTTTCCATAGCTGCAGCTTCTCTTATGATGATGACAGCGACCAATATTAAGGGGTCACTTGCCTATTCAACCTGCGCGCAGATGGGTTTCATGCTCATGGAATGTGGTCTTGGTCTGTACAGCCTAGTGGTGTTGCATATTGTCTCGCACTCAGTCTATAAGGCTCATGCTTTCCTATCATCGGGCAGCGTTGTTGATCATTTCCGGGTGCCTGTGTTACCGGCTGTATCTCGCGCCGCGACAGTGTGGAAGGTGATGCAGAGTCTTACAGTTGCGGTGCCGATAGTCATCGGTATAGGAGCCGTTTTTGGGGTGCCCTTATCCCAACAGCCCGCGCTGATCGTCATGGGGGTGATTTTGACGATTGCCATCTCTCAGTTGCTGCTGCAAGCTTTGAATATGGGTGAAATCGGAATAAACAGATTGTTGCCGGCGATGATCGGCCTAAGTGCACTGGTTTCCATGGCCTATTTCGGCTTCGATACGCTGTTTACAGAGCTGCTTGGTGCGAGTCTGGACACCGCCCGAATAGCAGCTGGTGGTGTTCAGGACGGGCTCTTGGGGCTGATCATCGCAGTGTTCGTGGGCCTCCTGCTTGTACAGCAGATGTTGCCACGGGTTCCGCATAACCCATTTTGGCAGGCGACCTATGTGCATCTCTACAATGGACTCTACATTGATACGTTCTTTACCCGGATGGTCCGGAGTTTTGGGCCAGTCGGCATCGCCGAACCATTATGGAGAGCAAGCGAAGGCCAATCACGGGAGGTGGAATCATGAACGTAATGGATGCATATGGATCGCTCATGGACAAGGTGGATGTGGCCTGCCAGCGTATTGCGCCTTTGTGGCCGATCAAAAATTTCGTGGCGGTCAACCCGTATTTCGGTCTGAGTGATCAGTCGTTTTGGCAGGTACATAAGACACTTGAGCGTATCACCGGTGTGGGACTGAGTATGCCCCGTGCCTACTATCACGAGCAAATTGCGAGCGGCCGAATTACGCGCACCGATTTGGCGGCGGCGCTGCAGGAGTTAGGGAGCTTATGGGACGTTCCAACTTTTGAGCAGGTGCTTGCCCGTGAGACCTCGTCGTCGATGGCGCCACTCACTCTCGTCACGGACGTGCTCGGAGGACTCGACGATCAGGACTGGTCGAATTTCGTCGTTGAGCGAATCAGCCAATACTGTGCCGCTTATTTTGACGAGGGTCAAGCGCTGTGGTCGATGCCTTGGCGCGATAAGTCGCTCTATAGTGGCTGGCTCGAATTTAATCACATCGATAAAAGTCCATGGATGATGGGCGTGAGAGGCATGGGTGAGGCGACAACTGAATTGCCGGATACCGCACAGGGCACCATTGTTTGGGCGTTGCGAGTACTTTCTGTACCACCGGAGGCGGTCGATGATTATCTGCATGCGACGTTATTGAGCGTCGGCGGTTGGGCGGGATGGACACGCTACTGGCGCTGGCAGGCGGAACTCGAGAAAGGTCACGACGACTCGATACGCGATCTACTCGCCATACGTCTTGCATGGGACGCCTTGCTCTATAAGTTGCGCTATAGCGAAGCGCTTGAGACGTATTGGCGTCAAGCCGTGGCGGCAATCACTAAGCCTGTGGGTCATGCCAATGTCGCGCTCCAGGTCGATGCGGTGTTACAAACGGCCTTCGAGAGAGGCTATCAAAGACAACTGGCGACATCCTTGATTGTTGCCGACGGTGTGGCGCAACGGAACGGTCGACCTGACTTGCAGGCGGTTTTTTGTATCGACGTGCGTTCGGAGGTTTACCGACGTGCACTAGAAACGGTTGCGCCAAGGGTTCAGACTCTCGGTTTCGCTGGGTTTTTCGGTATTATGATGGAATATCTCCCCTTTGGCGCCGTCGAAGCCAAGAGACATCTTCCCATATTGTTCAATCCTTCCTATCGCATATGTGAGCGTTTAGACAGTGCGGATGCGCAGGAGGCGGACAAACTGATCGTTCGGCGCCACACACGAATGCGCGTGGCCAACGCCTGGAAAACCTTTAAAATTTCAGCGTCATCGTGTTTCTCGTTCGTCGAGGCGGTCGGTTTATTGTCGGCCTCGAAACTCGTAAGCGACAGCATGGGATGGACGCGCCCGGTTTCGCAACCCGATCGCAAGGGTCTACATGCTGGGGTACACGGCCGCTTGGGTCCAGGGCTGACCTCCTGGGCAGCCGGGTCAGGAGCATGCGCGGATGGCGATTCGACGGGTATTCCTGAGGCTGACCGCTTTGCGGCGGCTGAATTCGTCTTGCGAAATATGGGGTTGATCCGAGACTTTGCGCGGTTGGTGTTGTTTGTCGGGCATGGTAGTACCACAGTCAATAACCCGCAGGCAACAGGCCTTGATTGTGGCGCCTGCGCCGGTCAGTCTGGCGAGGCCAGTGCCCGTATCGCAGTCGCGTTGCTAAATGATCCGTTGACTCGTAGCGGTCTCGCGCAAAAGGGTATTGAAATCCCTGCAGACACCTATTTTATAGCTTGTCTGCATGATACCACCACCGATGAGGTGCAGTTGTTCAACATGGATGATGTGCCATCTTCGCATACTGCAGACGTGGCCCAATTGCGTCAGTGGTTAGCAGCAGCAGGACAGATGACCCGCATGGAGCGTGCGACTTTTTTAGGGATTGGAGATTTACCCATGCCAACGATCCACGCGGATATGCGGAGACGCACTCGCGACTGGGCGCAGTTGCGCCCAGAATGGGCGTTGGCTGGTAACGCCGCCTTTATAGCAGCTCCGCGTACCCGCACGGCGCACTGCGATCTGGCTGGCCGCGCGTTCTTGCATGAGTACAATTGGCACAACGACGCCAATTTTGGCACGCTACAACTGATTATGACCGCACCCATGATCGTGGCCAACTGGATCAATATGCAGTACTACGGATCAGTGGTCGATAATCGTCGGTTTGGCAGCGGCAACAAGGTCCTGCATAACGTGGTGGGCGGTTCGATCGGCGTGCTTGAAGGTAACGGCGGCGACTTGAGAGTGGGTTTGGCGTTACAGTCTCTGCACGACGGCGCAAAGTGGATGCACGAGCCGATGCGTCTCAATGTCATCATCGAGGCGCCGCAGCGTGCCATCGATGACGTAATCGCCCGCCATGACATGGTGCGGGAACTGATCGAAAATGCATGGATCCACCTTTTCCAGATCGACGAGGATGGGAACATGAATCGTCGCGGAACCGACAAGCAGTGGCGTCGCTACTAAACGACCGGATTGATCATGTGAAAGCTCTAAGCGCTGTCCATGTGGCATTGGAGCTTTCATCTTATACCGCGCAGATTGTAGTTTTACTCACGTAACATGTTAAGGGACGGATGAGTTGGGGGTCGAAGCCTTCGTTTCTGTTTTTACGACAGTAGCGAACTCTCGTTAATTTTCGGACGATTTTGTTTTTATAAGAGGTTGTTCAAAAAGGGTCGAGAACTCTGCGTCGCAGGGCTTCGGCTTGTGCTGGACATGCGTGCTCATGTACCACCTATCGTACACTCCGCGCGCATGTCCAGACTTCACGAAACCTCTGCTTGCATCTTACCTCACCCCTTTTTGAACAGGCTCTATAACATTTTCTCCGAGTGAAGCTGTATCGATATGGCGCCACTAGAGTGAGTTAACAAGGCAATAAAGAGATTATATGAGTTTTACATAGAGATATAAATGTACAATCATCTTGATTAGGTCAGGGAACCTGGGTATTCCGGAGCCATACTCGGATGCCCTCCTAGTTCCGGTGTTTTTCAAGAATGATGTGGCTCTTCTGTATTTTGGGTGATCGATTATGTGATAGAACTTGCCTACTAGGAGTCCGTCCGATGGATTATCGGGGCGGGACTCCTTTCCATCCTGTTTGTTCCAATTTCTAGTCTTTGTTCTGTTTATTCTAGGCTTTCAATATTTTTTTGCATAATTA
>JAKACV010000017.1 GCA_021821085.1 Bacillota bacterium
GAGCAGTTATTTTAGCCGGAGCATTTCTTGCCAATCTTCGTTCACGACCGAAGATGAAGGTTGCCACACTTGATGAAGGAACGCGACAACTGTAATCGGGATTGCAGTAAGCTTGTGAGCTTTTTTCACTGTTCATTGAGTCCAGTGTGAGAGCGGGTTGTCTAATCTCAAAAAATAACTTTCCCCCATCCACTGGCGTATAAAGTCTTTTTGAACAACCTCTTATAAAACAAGGCTGTGTTTTCGCAAAGTCGTACTCAGAAGTCAAATCAACTCCAAACTTTATGACGTAAAAATCATACAGGTGCGCCCCAATCTGATAGAATGGACGTGTTGAAACAACTAGTACCAAAGGGGTTTACCTGTATGGTGATGATCCCACAATTAAGCATATTTTTATGGAACGAAATTGACTCGTTGGGAGAGACTTGGCCTGCGGGCACCGATGACCGTGGAGCGACGGATTTTCACACCGATTGACCGGAGTTGATGTGCAGTCTGGTACGGGGCGTATCAAAGCGGAGCTAGCGTTGTAAGTAAATCGTTGAAACCAACTTAACACGCATACTGGCCCCTGCTTGAACATGGCTGTTCCGAACTCGCGACAGGCTCAGTATGCGTGACTACCTGAGGCACAAATTTGCTCAAAAAGGACCTTTGAAAGGTTCAATTTCTGAAAAAAATGAGGACAGCGCAAAATACTCCTTGTGGTATGAGCTTGCTTTTTTTTTTGCGATATGTGTATATTCTTTTGAGTATATATATTGTAATTGCAAGAGTGTAGATATGGGGGTAGCTAATGGCCATGTCCATGGAACAGCGAAGAAAGGCACGATACGGAAATCGCACATTTCAGATAGAACCATATGGAGTTGAACGAGTTGGACAGGAGGAACGACACGGCGACGCACGTAGCCAGTTTACGCTGTGGCTAGGAAGCAACTTAACTATTGCTGATTTTGCACTTGGATTTTTGCCGGTGAGTCTAGGTTTACCGTGGCCGTGGATTATTGTATCTATTCTTGTTGGCAATTTGGCCGGTAGCCTGTTGCTTGGCGCTTGTTCTGCAATGGGGCCTTCATATGGCGCGCCGCAGTTGATTATTGGTCGCTATTCCTTTGGGCGTATAGGGGGAGTACTACCTGCTCTGCTAAATTACGTAAGTACAATCGGTTGGTTCGCAGTGAATAATATTCTGGGGACATTCGGTCTTCGTGTACTGTTTCCAGTACTTAGCTTTTGGCAAGGGGCATTCATTTTAGTTTTTATCCAAGGGTTACTTGCTATTTATGGATATAATTTGATTCATGCTTACGAACGTGTCATGTCTGTGGTTCTTGCCATTTTATTTGCGATTGTAACTGTACTTTCCGTTACACAAACGGGACGATTGGCTGCGTACCATCCAACGACGACAGGTGTATGGCCGCTCTTTGCCATCATGGTTGCAGCTGCATTCTCCTATGTAGGAAGTTGGGGTCCATACGCTTCCGATTATAGTCGCTATTTGCCAGCGCATACGGATCGCAAGAAGATCATTGCCTATGCTTTTTTTGGATCCTTTCTTGCGTCTATTTGGTTAGAGCTTGTCGGTGCAGTTGTGGCGGTACTTGCAGGATCAGCCGCGAGTGACCCTATTGCCGCATTGCATAGCGTAACAGGAGGATTTGGAGCGATCGCGGTTATTGCGGTTGTTCTAGGTGGAACTGCTGCTGACGCCTTGAATTTGTATTCGAATGCGCTATCGGCAGGAGCACTCGGTATTCGGTTGCCACGCTGGATTCTCGCGGTGGGAGCAAGTTTGCTTGGATTGATTCTTAGTTTGCTCGGTTCAGGGAATTTTGAGCAAAATTATGAAAACTTTCTTTTGATGCTAGGTTATTGGATGACTCCTTGGGTTGGCGTATTGATCACTGACTTTTTTGTTTTACAACGTTATCGCATGGCTTATGAAGATCGTCGTGCGTCGCGCAATGTATATTGGCCAGGGTTGATGAGTTTCCTGATTGGGATTGTCTGTTCGTTACCTTTTATGGATGGTCCATTTTACGAGGGGGCGATCTCAAAAGCGATGGGGGGAGCGGATTTGAGTTTTTATGTCGGATTTCTCGTTGCCGCTCTCGTGTACTATTTCGCGTCAAAAAATAGAACGCATCGATTCACACATGAGGTTTAGTGTGTATTAACGAGTAAACGCAATGCCACAGTGAGTAGTGGCATTGCGTTTTTTTATGGCTCATGTAAAGATGAAAGGGTCAACTAGATATGTAAGAATTGGGGGGATCGTGTGCGAATTCGGCAGACAACTCCACACGAAAGTTTATCAGGCATGCAACACGTGCTCGACGCGATTAGCCAGGTAGTGGTTGGAAAAGACGACGTGATTCGCTTGTGCCTCGCAGCATTGATGGCGAACGGACACGTGTTATTAGAAGATGTTCCGGGAGTTGGGAAAACACGACTGGTACGTGCACTCGCTAAAAGTTTGCAGTGTCAATTTAAGCGGATTCAATTTACTCCAGATCTGCTTCCGTCAGATGTTACAGGTACGGAGATTTATAATCGAAAAACGGAGCAATTTGAATTTCGTAAAGGGCCTATTTTTGCCCAAATTGTACTTGCGGATGAAATAAACCGCACATCGCCGCGAACGCAGTCGGCTCTCTTAGAAGCACTTGAGGAACATACCGTATCTTGTGATGGGGTAACGCATGAACTGCCGTCACCCTTTTTTGTTTTGGCGACGCAGAATCCGATTGAATATGAAGGTACGTACACGTTGCCTGAGGCCCAATTAGATCGTTTTTTAATGAAATTGACGCTTGGCTACCCAACGCCAGAAGAGGAAAGGTGCGTGCTGATGCAGGGGCTAAGCGGCCTGGGAATTGATGCGATTGAACCTGTTGTTGGATCGCCTGAGATTGCACAGTGGCGCCGTGCAGTGGCAGAGGTTACTGTGGATGAAAGTATCTACGATTATCTTGTGGAATTGATTACAAAGACGCGCAATCATCCGAAAGTGTATTTGGGAGTATCTCCACGTGGGGGGGTGGCGCTCGCCAAAGTCGCACAGGCATTCGCATTGCTTGAAGGGAGATCATTTGTGATTCCAGATGATATAAAACGGTTGCTGGTTCCGGTTCTAGGTCATCGCCTTATTCTTCATCCCAAAGCACAACTGCAGGGACTCAATGCTGCAATGGTGATTGCTCAAATTGCGGGAGAAACGCCCGTTCCGGTTGCGGCCATGCGGAGGTAGCTGTGCGCAATCGATTGATCATTGTGAGCTTATATGTGATTCTTATTTTATTAGGTCTCTATGCTGTATTCGATGGTCGTCGTATGGCATGGCTATTATTTGCCGGCTATATCGGCTTGGTTACCTATGAAACGATCGTGTGGATGTCTTTACAAACTTCTTTTCATGTCGTGCGAACTTTATCGGAGATATCGGTAACTGCAGGGACGTCTCTGTCAATTCATGCGCAAGCTAAATCGAACAGGAAAATATGGGGTGTTTCATCAATAATCCATGTGGAAGATGTTGTTCCACATGGATTAGAAAAATCAGTAATGTTAACTGCGCATTGGGTGAAGGCAGCGCGAAAAGATCCACTGAACGAGTGGAATAGATGGCATGATCGCTATGAATTGTGTGAGGTTGAGCGCGGGTTATATGATTTTACAGCTATTATGATTATTTCTGGAGATGTTTTTGGGTTATTACACAAACGAGAGTTCATTCCCTGTCATACGCGAATTGTCGTTTATCCTGCAGTGAGAATGATTTCTCGTTGGGATGTGTTTGAGAAAATGATGCGAAGAGCCTCTACGCAAAACTTACTGGATATAGGAACCGCAGGACGAGTGATTGCAACGCGGGCCTATGAACCGGGGGATCGCATGCACCGTATCCACTGGTTAGCTACAGCTCGCATGGATGAGTTGCGAGTAAAGGAGTTAGAGTGGATGCAGCGGTTGGTCTTATCTTTGGTGTTGCACGCTCCTGTTCCATCTGAGTTCACTATAGCGGAATCCAGTCGCTTAGATTTTGAATTGGCAATATCAATCGTAGCGACCATTGGACAATTCGCGCTGCCGCGACGTATAGAGGTGTGTTATTACGAGATGGGACAACCTGCCTTCGCTGTTTATAGAGGAGCACAGATGCAAACTAATATGTCCTTTTTCACGGATTTAGCGGTTTCAACACCAAAATCTTCAATTGATTCATCCGTTTGGCATATTCTGAATGGATTGAAAGGAACAATCTACATCGTCGTAACAACTGCATTAAATGAATTCTATCAGGATGTGATGCGCGAAGGGATCACATGGCCGCAATCCACGCTGATTTTATCGATATGCCAAAGTGATCATGAACGAACGGAAATGGAAGAGCACATCATCATGTCTTGGAGTGCACGTGGTTGGAAAGTAGCGATGATTCATTCGTTAGATCAGTTTGTGGATGAATGCCTAAGGAGGTAAGCTGCATTGTTTGCTCGTACGAATGCTTCATGGGCGAACGTTGCCGCTAGGTTAGTCTTGTGGGGCTGGCTCGTATTGCTCATCGCAGAATCTCCAGTTGGCAATCAGCGTGCGTATCTTACGTGGTTCGGGATATATGTTCTGTTTTTACTTTTTTACACCCTCGTACAAATGCGGGTACGTGTGATCTTCTGGTTGGTTTTTGTGGGGATCTTCTTCCTCATGCCTGTGACTATTCAACCGCATTTGCAAACTGTTGCGCAGATGATGTGGTTGTTCTTGCATCATCAATTACTTCATGGCGAATTGTTTAGACGACCATTTGCTCGCGACCTAGTCGTTTGGGGGTTTGTTACATTTGGAACAAAATTGATTGAAGAGTGTTTGTCACGACCCGTTTGGCTGTGGATATTTACGCTCCTCAGCGAAGGAGTTTTGTTCCTTCTGAATCCTGCAGGTGCATTGCAGTCGATAGGTGTATACGCTGCCTTCATCCTGTTGGGATTTTTCTTGCTTGTTATGTCAGAGGAACTCGCGCTGCAATCACATCCTGTGCGTCAAGAGCCGCCGTTACTGACTCGCATGATGCGTATGGTAGGGCCGCTTGCAGTTTTGACACTGTCTGTACTCTTCTTGCCCTCTTTTTTTACCTCATGGGTGCATGTTCATAGGGTGCAAGCTAACACACAGCTTCCATCCACGCAAAATGGTCTTATGATAGATGGGTTGAACTCCCGTCATCTCGGCGGTCCCTTTACAGGAACGTCTCAAGTGCTCTTGCGCGTATTCGCGAAACATTCTTCGTACGATCTTGGCGAGGTGTTCAATCAATTCACAGGTCAGGGTTGGATCAATCGCAAGACGTCTTTTCATTCACAATTTGGAAATCATTTTGCTGCAGGGGTGCCTACGCGTGAATTGCAGCAGAAGGTTGATGTGGTGGCGGGACAGTACCCGGTCGTATTTGGCGCGTATCAGATGGTTGCGGTGAAGGCTCTGCAGGTTGGAATGCGTGACCGCTACAGTCGTACAGCAGATGCTTTTTCGCTTGGGACGATTGGCCCTGGCACTGCGTACACGGTAACATCGCTCCAACCTGATCCAAGTGAACAGATGTTAGCACAGGTCCACGATGGTAATCTAGCATATGCATTTCCAAATGATCTGCAACTTCCGTCGAAGTTGCCTACGCGTGATGTCATCTTAGCACAGCGAATTACTGCACAGGCGAGTGGTACGGAGGGAAAAGTTCTCGCTCTTATCCGCTATTTGCGTTCTCACGAAAAGTACGCCACGACGGATATCCCAAAGTTGTCACCAGGGCAAGACTTTGTCGATCAATTTTTATTTGTTACACATCGGGGCTACTGTGATCAGTTTGCCAGTGCACTGACCATTTTGGCACGAGCAGTTGGCATCCCGGCGCGTTATGCTGTGGGGTTTGTGGCGGTACCGCCAGAGCGCAGGATAGGTAACTCTCTGTATGAATATGTGTTACGCGGTGCGGATGCTCATGCATGGACACAGATCTGGTTTGCGGGGTATGGGTGGATTTCATTTGACGCTACACCACCAAGTACCCGACCGTTCATTCAACCAACTGTGGTGCATCCGCTCAGTCCGGCAGCACTGAGTAAGACGTCAAACATAAAGGTTGCAGGAACAACGCCTATTGGATTTTTGCAGAGCAAGGTAAATCCATGGTTTCGATTGCTTGTTTTTGCTGTGGTGAGTATTGTACTATTCGGACTGACCCCCTTTTTAGTAGTTCGCAGAATAAAGGACAAAAAAATACAGCTCGACCATGCAACGGAGTTACTACGTGATGAGGAAACTCGAGTGATGAATACAGAAATCCTAACGAACCTGTATCAAAAGTACGGACTGCGCTTTCATTCAGAGACGTTGCGCGAATATGCACGAAGAGTACAGGATGATAATACGCGAAGCGAACTCACACAGGTTATATGGGAGTATGAACGTATCTTTTATGGGCATGAACCGACACATCCGCATGATGATGAGTGAATAAAGGAGCTGCTATTATTTTGAATGAACAGAGAGAGCGAGTGGTCGTCTTAGATTTTGGCGGTCAATATAATCAGTTAATTGCTCGTAGAATTCGAGACTTGCATGTTTACTCCGAACTTTTGCCTCATGATACGACGGCGGAAGAATTGCGTTCCATGAATGTGAAAGGAATCGTATTTTCTGGTGGACCGCGCAGTGTCTATGAAGAGGGTGCACCAACTGTCGATCCAGCTATTTATAAGTTAGGCATACCGATTCTTGGTATTTGCTATGGGATGCAATTGATGGCGCGCGATTTTCATGCGAATGTGGATCGGGCGCATACGCGCGAATATGGACAAGCTGCAGTCGAGACAGTGGAGGGTGCGGCACTTTTTGCAGACACCCCCATGCAACAGCGTGTATGGATGAGTCACAGCGACATTGTCGTATCGCCGCCGGCAGATTTCCAAGTAGATGCAGTGACAGGAAGTGCTCCAGTCGCTGCGATGAGTTCAACTGCGCGAAAGTTGTATGGCGTGCAATTTCACCCAGAAGTGCAGCACACAGATTATGGGGCGCATATTTTGCAAAACTTCCTGTTTAAGATCTGCGACTGTAGCGCAAATTGGAGCATGGATTCGTTCATCGATCGGGCAATCGAGGAAATTCGCACACAGGTGGGTGATGAACGTGTGTTGATGGCTCTCTCTGGCGGAGTGGACTCCTCTGTGACGGCGGCGCTCTTGTATCGCGCGATTGGCGATCGCTTGACGTGCGTATTTGTCGATCATGGGTTGCTGCGCTTGGGTGAAGGGGAACAGGTTATGGCGATGTTTGAAGGTGTGTTTCATATGGACATCCGCAAAATTGATGCGAGTGAGCGCTTCTTCGGATTATTGCATGGCGTGAGCGATCCTGAGATCAAGCGTAAACGTATTGGAACTGAATTTGTGAAGTTATTTGATGAGACTGCTCAAACCTTGGGTGAATATGCATTTCTAGGACAAGGTACACTTTATACGGATGTAATTGAAAGTGGAACGAAGACCGCAGCCACAATTAAATCCCATCATAATGTGGGCGGATTGCCGAAAGATATGCGGTTTCAATTGATTGAACCGCTGCGGACGCTCTTTAAAGATGAAGCGCGAGTGCTTGGCGAGCAGTTGGGACTGCCTCATTCGTTTGTGTGGAGACAGCCTTTTCCGGGGCCAGGATTGGCCATTCGCATTATGGGGGAAGTGACCCCCGAACGCGTGGATATTTTACAAAAGGCGGATGCAATTGTACGTGAAGAAGTGATTAAAAACGGATTGGATAAGGAAATTTGGCAATATTTTTCTGTTTTGACAGACACGCGCAGCGTCGGTGTAATGGGGGATGAGCGAACTTATTTTGCTACCGTGGCGATCCGTGCGGTAACCTCCAGAGATGGGATGACGGCAGAATTCGCTCATATTCCATTTGAGATTCTCGCTGTGATGTCCAATCGAATTTGCAATGAGGTTCCTGGGGTAAATCGTGTGGTTTACGATGTGACATCGAAACCCCCCGCTACGATTGAATGGGAATGATTACGGTGAGTGATTGATCGCTTGTTGCCAGACGGAAAACGTATGCTCACCGACAAGTTTCTCAACTTGTCCATGTGCAGGACGAAAGATAAGCATTGGAAATTCTGGGACAAGTGAATGCCAATCAGCAAGAAGGTAGTAGGTTTGTACATGGTGAATCCCAAAGGCTGTTGCTTCCTCATCCGTCAAATGTACTGCGGATTGCAGTGATGTGCCCGGAACAAAGCCTGTGCTGATGAGAGTGGGAAAGTGGCGCAATTGCGCCCTTTTCTTGTTTAATAGAACGAGTGTACGCTGGCAGTGTGGGCACCAGTAAGCCTCAAATAGCAGGGGAGTGGTCGCTGCATTTAGCACGACCTTCTTTCCTGTAGCCGTATAAACAGTGAGCTGTGTATAGGCAGTTGCATTGGAAACTTGTTGTGGTTGATAGATGGTGATCGGCGTTGTTTCTTCGGATGTGAGACGATTTGTGAAGGGCGGATTGGTGTTCTCAGCATGCCACTGGTAGATCTGAAGCCCTGCGATCAGAATCACTGCTCCCACTGCCCCTGCAGCAAATTTGTAGTTCATCTGTATTCTCCTTATTGCATTCTCGATTGATCAGGTTGATGGATACATTTCTTATTATAATCTTGTTGGCAAACAAATGCAGATTCACATAAAGATCATTGCATAATTATTAACGAAGATGTATAGTATTCAGATCATATGCATGATTTGAGGAGGTCGATCAGATGGATATGTCGTCTGCGATCAGTATGACAGAGGTACCTGGAGTGTCCTGCGCAAGTGGTTGGATTGGAATAAAACGAGATGGGATACCCGATGCGGCACTGTTTATTTGTGACAAAAAAGCTACCTATGCGGGCGTCTTTACAACTAACCAATTTCGTAGTGCCTGTGTTGAAAGCGCACTATTGCGCTTGCACGGGGGCAAGAAAGCACAAGCTGTTCTTATTACAAGTGGTAACGCGAATGCGGGGACAGGGCTCGCCGGTCGGGCGGATACAGAGTTGCTGGCGGCAGGTGTCGCAGAGCAATTAAGCTGTCAGGCAGATGAAGTGATTGTACTACATACAGGGGTGATTGGTGTGCCGCTGCATGCAGAACGTCTCCTTCCCAAACTTGAAGCATTGGCAAAGGGCGCCAATCGATCGAAAACGGCTGGAATTGCGGCCGCTACGGCGATGATGACAACGGATACCTTCCCGAAAACAAGTTTGCACAATATGCAATCGGGGAATTTCTCTGGAGTGATCGGCGGTGTAGCAAAGGGCGCAGGGATGATTCACCCACGTCTGGCGACGATGTTGGCGGTTATGATCACTGATTTATCGGTTCACCCTGTGGCTTTGCAAAAGGCACTTAGTAGGGCAGTCAAATCCACGTTTAATGCAATTTCCGTTGACGGGGACACAAGTCCAAATGATAGCGTCATTTTACTTGCGACGGGTGACAATAAGGTCATGTTAACGGAAGACTTACCAGAATTTGATGCGTTCTGTGAGACGCTCACAGAAGTATGTGAGGATTTGGCAAAGATGATTGTAAAAGACGGAGAAGGTGCCACAAAGTTTATCGAAATTGCTGTACAAGGTGGAGGATCAGAAACAGATGTGGAACGGGTGGCCGCCACGATTGCCACTTCACCGTTAGTTAAAACTGCGTTTTATGGTGAGGACTTTAATCCTGGCCGGATTATTTCTGCCATTGGACGGGCGGGCGCACATTTTGAATTAGATCAGATCGAAGTGAAAATCGGCACCCAAACGGTGTTTGCTCAGGGGGTATTTACAGAAGTAGAGACGACTGTAGGCAAAGACGTAATGAGTCAGACGGAGATTGTGATTGCAGTAAATCTCCGCGCAGGTTCTTTTTCCGGGAGATATTTCACATGTGACTTAACACATGATTATGTGCAAATTAACAGTGAATATACGACGTAATAGGTGAATGGCGAGTATTTGATCGTATGATGGAGAGGGATGAGGTACAGTGTTACGAAACGCGACGATTGAGGATGTAGGTCAGATTGCAGCCATGTTGCGTGGTTATGCCGAACAAGGATTATTGCTCCCTCGGTCGCAACAATCAATCTGTGAAAGCATTCTTTCCTTTTATGTGATCGAAGAGGAGGCTGGTGCGGTTGTTGGGACGGCTGCACTTCATGTATTAGGGGATGACCTTGCAGAAATCCGTTCCCTTGCCATCGCGGAGAGCGCACAAGGCAAAGGATACGGACGGATACTTGTAGATGCTTTATTTGTGCGAGCAAGAGCGCTGAAAATTCCTCGCGTGCTTGCGCTCACATATCAGGAAACATTTTTTGAAAAATGCGGATTTCATATGGTGGAAAAGAGCAATTTACAACAAAAAATATGGAAAGATTGTATTAATTGTAAAAAATTCCCTTCATGTGATGAAATCGCCATGGTTCGTAAGACTGATCTGCATGCAGTACATGAATCTTTTATCACACAACCGCTTTATGGGATTACGGGTTGAGTCAATAAAAGGTTGATTGGATCTATCTTTGCGCAGACGAAGAAAGCCAGTTTCTAAGTGTCGAGACATCCCACGTGTTGATGATGCGATCCGGAGTAAGCAATCCTTTACGGGCGATGGTGGGGCCGTAAAGTGTAAGACGTTCTAAGTCATATACACTGTGCGCATCGCTGTCTACAGCAAAGAGGCAGCGAGTTTTCATGGCCAGACGTAGCCACTCCGGATCTAGATCGAAACGATTCGGATTGCAATTTAATTCAAGAGCCACATGACTATGTTCAGCTGCACTAAAAATGCGGTCAAAATCGACTGCATAGCTGTCTCGTTGTCTCAGCATTCGACCTGTCGGATGGCCGATCATGTCTATGTACGGTGATTCAATCGCGTAGAGAAGACGTGCAGTGATCTCCTCTTTTGATTGTGTCATCGAGGAATGAATGGAGGCGACGACAAAATCTAACGACTCTAGAATCACATCGGGAAAGTCAAGCGTTGCGTCGGCTAAAATATCCACTTCTGTGCCGTGAAAAATGCTGATTTGAGGATATTTCTCGCGCAATGCTAAGACTTCATCTCGTTGCTTCATGAGTCGATCTATTGTTAGTCCATGTGCGATATCCAGCGACTGTGAATGATCTGTTAGCGCAAGAAACGAATACCCTTTTTCGACGCAACGATGAACCATCATTTCCATCGTATCCGCCCCGTCACTGTATCGCGAATGCATATGCAAATCACCCTGTATGTGGTGAAGTTGTACCAGCTGTTGTGCATTGCTGGTAAATGTGTCTTTCTCCCGGAGTTCAGGTATGACATAAGGCAACTTGGCTAGCTTGTACACTTCTTCCTCTGTGATGGCCGTCTTGATTATCCCTGCAGGTACAGTACTAGTCTCAATCTGCCGCCACAACCATTCCTCGTGCGCACGATCTCCTGTTGTGATTGTCCAGGCAAATGCAAATGAAGTGGGTTTCACAAGATAGAGAATGAATTGAATATCTAGCTCGTCTTGTTCTACATTTTTTTCAAAAGTCGCTTCAATCAATGCACCCTCTGAATTTCTCAAATTCGTGAATATACTCGGGGAACGCGTATATCCATCCGTACTGAGTTTGGAAAGCGTCTCGACATCTCCATCCCATGCACATAATAACTCGAGTCGCGTGGAAATCGGGCACATGCGGCGCAGTGTGCCCGTCATTTCGATGCGTACAAGGTGGGGATACGTGTGTAAGATGCTTTCGATTAGGTCAGTTGCTATTCGTAACCCAATCGGGATGGGGATCGTAGCCTTTCTTTCACGTAAGCGATGAATGGCAACTGGTAACTGTGTAAGCTTTTCATTCGGAAGGACGCGAGCGAATGCAAGAGCACCTTTTGTCAAAGCGGTTTCAAGCTCGTCAAGCGAACGGATGCCAAGTGTTCGATAAAGACGTCCCGTGAGCTTTGGCCCAAATCCCGGTAGTTCCAAGACTTCGAGTAAAGTGGTGGGAATGCCAATCGACAGTTCGCTCAGTGCGGCTTTACGTCCTTTGGTGAGTAGCAGGTGAACACTCTGCAGTACAGATTCTGAAAAATAGAATTGCGTGCGTAATTGATGGATATCCAGATTCACATGTGCGGGTAACTTGCGAATGGTATCTGCAGCGAATCTATAGTGCGCGGCTTGTTCTTCTCCGTCGCGCATGATCAAGTAAAGAGCAGAGATCGCGCGGAGGTTACGGGCGATACTTCGCTTATCCATCCTTCATCTCCTATGTTTAGCATTTATGCAGATAGTATATCACTTGTAGCATATGTGTAATCATGGTTATCGCGAATTGTATTAGGGGTTAATGTGAAGAGTTGTATTATGAAGGTTTAATCCTTTATCATGTACAGCAGGTCATATGTAGAACCACACAAGGAGGGGTATATTTGTCTCGTTCGCATGAACGACAGACAGGGAGAGGCGTAGAACTTAGTTCTGAGGGGCTCAATCGCAGCTTATCGAATCGACAGATTCAGATGCTTGCGATTGGCGGCGTCATTGGAGTTGGGTTATTTTACGGCGCTGGTCTATCCGTTAGACTGGCGGGACCTGCTGTGATTATTGATTTTGCCGTTTGCGGATTGCTTGTGGCCATTGTGATGCGGGCGCTGGCTGAGATGACAATTGAACACCCCTTATCGGGATCGTTCGGTATTTTTGCAAAAGAGTATCTTGGAGAGCGGGTTAGTTTTATCACGACGTGGATGTGGTGGTTTTATTGGGTAGCCACGGTCATGTCCGAACTTGCTGCAATAGGAAAATTAGTACAATATTGGGTTCCGCCCTTTCCGGCGTGGATCCCTGGACTGATCGCATTATTTCTATTTATTGGAACAAATTTGCTGTCTGTCCGTATTTTTGGCGAGGTGGAGTATTGGTTTTCCGCATTAAAAGTGCTTGCAGTTGTTATTTTTATGGTTTTTGGTGCATTGATAGTTACAACTGGCGTTTTTAATGGTGGACATGCGTTGGGGTTTATTAATTTATGGAATCATGGTGGATTTGCACCAAATGGCTTTCTCGGCATTGCAATGGCTATCTCACTAACAGTTCAAGCTTACAGTGGGATTGAGACACTTGGTGTAGAAGCGGGGGAGACAGAAAACCCTGAAAGAAATATGCGTCGGGCGTTTCGGACGGTTGTTTGGCGTATTGGAGTTTTGTACATAGGTTCAATTTTTATTATGCTCTGTGCATTTCCATGGAACTATTTAACGGCTCATTCAGGAAGTCCATACGTATTGTTATTTGATAAGATAGGTATTCCGTTCGCAGCAGGTGTGGTCAATCTGATTGTTATCTTCTCGGGTCTTTCTTCGTCCAATACCGGGTTATATGGTGGAAGTAGGATGATGTTTAGCAGCGCGCGAGGGGGGCGTTATGAGAAGTGGGTGAGTAAATTAAATAACCGTCGAGTTCCGTATGTTGCGGTCTGGATTACTGGGTGCGCGATCGCCCTTGGTATTGTGATCACGTATCTTGCGCCAAATAACGTGTATGTGTGGATCACCAGTGCTTCAGCATTTGCCGACCTGTGGGTATGGGCGATTATTTTAATTAGTGAACTAGTCTTTCGAAGGAAGAAAAATCGCTTGGGTCAACGACTGAAATATCCTCTTCCATTTTGGCCACTGACTCCGATTCTCGGGCTAATCTTAGTAGCCTTATCTTTTATTTCGATCTTCGTATCCCCTTTGACGCGAATTTCGGTATTGTCTGGTGTTGTTTTTCTCGTTTTTTTATTTGTCTATCATATGGCCACTGTGCGAAAGACATCATAAACTGGTGTGCGCAGCATGCAGTTCTCCCGTTATGCGGCGATAGGGAGCTGCATAACGGGAGAGCTATCGTGTTAGTTGAGCGAGAATTCGCGAATTGATGTACGATATTTTCCTGAACTTTGCCGTGCGATCTCAGGGACTAGTTCAACAATTACGTTGATTTTCCCCATTCTTTCGAGAATACCCTCGCGAAAGGCATCGATATCTACCTGGTCTAATTGATCATGCTGCAAAATTCGAAGAACAAGTTCATTTCGCGACTTTTGAACGACTTGAAATTGGCGAATGGTCGGCAATATCCTCGCTAAATTTGTAAAAAATTGTCCATTTACATATGCCCCATCGAGAGCGATGAACGTATCATTTTCTCTGCCTTCCAAGCTTTTCAAAAGCGGTAAAGCCCTTTTACATGTACACGTTTCATCCGATAAGGACACGACATCTCCTAATTGGTATCTTAGCCTTGGCATGACGAAGTTGTGTAAGTCGGTGATGACGATGAGTCCCTTTTCGCCTGTTGCGACAGGTTCTTTTGTATCTATGTCAACCACTTCAATCCAGGCTGTCTCTACATTCAAATGCATGTTGCCAGATGGGCATTCATAGGCTAACAACCCGCCGTCTCGCGCTCCATACTCGTTGATAACGGGACACTCAAACGCTTTTTCGATCAATAGGCGATCGTGTGGATAGAGCATCTCTGCAGTGTTAAGTACAGCTTTGATTGGCCTGCGAAGCTTTCTGCTTTCAGTAAGCATAAATTCTGCGAAGAGAACAAGTGCAGAGGCCCACCCAAATAGGTAAACTGGATGATAGGAGTCAATTAGATCTAAATACTCTGCGATCTTTTCCTTATGTAAATCAAATGACGGGATAAATACTTGGTTTTTTAACAATCGATCTTTTAATCGTTGTGTCTGCAGTTGCTGACGTGTGAGCTCAATTGGAGATCCCCAAATCATGACGCATGGATCGCCAATATGGATTCCCCACCAATTGAGACCACGCCAACGCGCTGCCTCATAATACTCTACTGTGAGCCTGTCCATATAAAATTGGGTAGGTTGTCCAGTTGAACCGCCTGTCCGATTTAAGATCATGTGTTCACGCTTGGCTTGATCGGAGATGAGGCGGTCAAATTCTGTACGCACCATTTCTTTTGTCAAGACTGGGAATCGTCTCAACGCGGCGCCGGGATCTTTCTCAATTAATGGACGCAAATGTGCGTATTCCTTGTAAAAAGGAACATGGTCAATTGTATGCAGTAATAGTGTGCGCAACATGTTATCCTGAAGTTGTTGTAATCCGCTTGATGACAGGCTTTCGGACGCTTGCAATTCACGTAAATGACGGCGAATTTGGTTTCCTTTCATTGTTTCCATCATTGGAAAAGCCACATTGCGAATGAATACACTCTTCAATCTCAACAGAATCCAACTCATTTCGTGTCATTAATTTTTGTCATTCTATTATAACATATCATGAATTGCTGGCTCCGTTGACAATTGACATCCTTGTCATGTGTTCTCTATACTATTTGGGATTAGATACAATAGCGTAATTATGGGCTGGGAGGGCACTTTTGTGCAGAATTCAACAGCAGGACAACCTACCGACTCGAACAGAGTTTGGCCAACTGTTGCGATTGTTGGGGTTGGCTATATTGGGCTACCTCTAGCGATGTCATACGCTCGCCTCGGTTGTCGCGTCATCGGTGTAGATGTCAATGAGAGCTATGTGGCGCATTTACAACAAGGAATGACGGATAGCGTTGAACAATATGAAGGATTACCATTATCCCATTATCTAAAAGAAGCGATAGCGAGCAACTCTTTTACTGCAACAACTGATTTTGCGCAAGCTGCTAAGGAATCCAATATTTATATTGTGACAGTAGGCATCCCTATTTATCAGGGAATTCCCTCTTATGATGCGATCGATGCAGCAACCACTTCGCTTGCAAAGGTTGTTAAATCAGGTGATCTGATTCTTTATCGTAGCACCCATATTCCTGGAACCGTGCGTGAACGCTTGATTCCGTTATTGCAGAGTCTCTCCCCTTACGAGATGGGTCGAGATGTACATGTTGCGTATGCGCCAGAACGCGTCGCGGAAGGTCGTGCGATGGAAGAGTTTCAAACGGTTGACGTATTGGTCGGCGGTGTGAATGAGAGCAGTTTGGCACATGCGATGGAAGTGTTGCGTGTGATCAATCGAGCGACATTGCATCCTACAAGCATTGATATGGCGGAAATTGTGAAAGTGGTCGAGAATGTACAACGCGATGTGAATATCGCGATGATCCAGGAAATTGCAAAGTATGTACAGGCGGTTGGATTGCAAACCAGCGAATTAGTCCAATTGGCTAACACGCATCCTCGTGTGCAGTTGATGGTGCCAGGCGCTGGGGTGGGTGGGTACTGTATACCTAATGCGTATTATTATTTACAATATAATGCGGATAAAATGGGAGTCGATTTGCCTATTCTGTCTGCGGCGCGCAAGACGAATGACATCGTACCTATGACCATTCTTAACCGCATTGAACGTAAGTTGAATTGGTCTGCCACATCGTGGCAGGGAGTACGCGTGGCTGTGCTTGGATTAGCTATGAAAAATTACTCGAATGATGATCGGATCAGTCCAAGCATTGCGCTTGTACATGAAATTGAAAAGCGCCATGCAGTCGTGAAAGCATATGATTCATTAGTAGCAGCGGAGAAGTATCCAACATTCGCCAAAAAATCTCTTTCGGAATGCGTAAAAGATGCAGAGATTATTCTGGTGACCATTCGTCAAGAAGAATGGGATCAGTTGGAGTTTGCCGAGTTATTGCAAGAAGCGAAACAGTGCCGTCTTGTGTTTGATGCATGTGTTGCGATTCGTGCTCATGGAAATGAAGATATTCCGTTGTTGCGAATGTGAGGAGAGTTTTTGCGTGAAAAATGTGTTGATCATCGCCCACGGATTTCCGCCGATTGGTGGTGTGGGCGTGCAACGCCCTTATAAGTTCACTCAGTATCTTCCGGACTTGGGGTGGAATCCGATCGTTTTGACTCAAGTGGCTCGCTATAGCGCGACGTGGGATGAGTCGTTGCTCAACTTATTGGAGCAACGTCATACCCCGATTTACCGTGCCCAAAATCCGATGATGACATTGCAGTATTATATGCACAAGCGCAAGAACCGCCGCGATCATGCGAGCTCTCTTAAGGTGGATCGAACGATCGCACAGTCAGTTGCCGCTGAGGGACAAAGCGCCAGAAGGAAGATGATTCGCCTTCTTAAGGGGTTGCGCGATCAGTTGTTGATTCCTGATGCGGAAATTTTTTGGTTACCTTATGCCGTCGCTGTAGGATTACGTGCATTGCAATCGCACCCGATCGATGCGATTTATGCGACTTCGCCTCCGGAAACAAGTCTTTTGGTTGCGGCAATTTTAAGTCAGATGACAGGCGTACCACTAATCGCTGACTTTCGCGATCCTTGGGTTGCCAATTTGCATCGTAAGGAATCAGGGTTTCGACACGCAATCGAGAAGCGGCTAGAAGGATTCGTTTTTGCTCGCGCGGCGCGCATCACCACTGTAACGGAGTCGTTTCGTGTTGCGTTTGCCACACGCTATCCGCAATACAGGGATAAAATTTTCGTGATTTCAAATGGATATGATGCAAGTGATCTTGAGTTACCAGGAGATATTGTGAATTCAACGCATGAACGCATGCACATTTACTATGGAGGAATTCTCTATGAGAAACGGTCACCAACTGTTTTCTTATATGCCCTTGCACGTGTGCTTGAACAACAGCCGAACATGCGCGATCACATTCGCGTCCAATTTGCTGGAGTGTTTGACTATCCAGGGAGATCTGCAAACCGCGAGTTGGTTGCAAAACTTGGCTTAGAAGATGTTGTCGAGGTGATTGGTTACGTTGCGCATGCAGATCATATGCGCTATATGGCACGTGCAGATTTGCTTCTTGTCATTGGCGATCAAACGCCTGAAGCGGCTGCATATGTTCCGGCAAAGGTATATGAATATCTAGGAAGCGGCAAGCCGATCTTGGGGTTGATTCACGTTGGTGAGGCGAGTTGGTTGGTGCAAGAGTGTGAAGCCGGACGTGTCGTGGATGTTCAGGATGAAGATGGGGCGGCCGATGTCATCCATTATTTCTACGAGACATGGGTGTCAGGTGAACTCGCGAACTGGAAACACCATCCTTTAGCGAAAAAGTACGAGCGTAAGGAGCAAACTCATCTTCTTGCAGAACATCTTAACGCAATCGTTCGTCAGTGATATGTAGAGCGTGTTACATAGACTTCCTCTTTATTCCTCGTTATTTCAGCCCCTATAGTGAAATCATAGTACTGTTGATCACTTCGAGTCGTCTTCCTGTTTGATCGTATATTGTTGGCGTGGTGTCCAACAGTTAAATTTCCATTTTGGCTGTGTTTCATAACCAAGTCGTGAGCACATAAAATGAACGCGATTTGCTTTGTGAATCGGTTTTATATGATAGCATGTGGCGCAAAAATGGACATCGCGTTCGCGCTGATCAAAGTGAGGAGCGGATGGAGAGCGATCGTGCATATCGTTTTCCTCCTTCAATTGACATCTGAATTTCTGCATTATGGATAATAAGACAACAAGACACGAACGATAGTTATGACAGGCAAATTAACGTTCGTATTTTCATTGACCCTAGTGTCCGAAGTTGATAGACTGATGGTGAAGAAACTTACATGTATAGCATAACACGAACATAACCCATGTGTTTGTGGGTAGGAACGAGGGATTGCAATTGATCGAACGGTATTCGCTGCCTGAGATGGCTGCGATTTGGACATTGGAGAATCGCTATCATGCTTGGCTTGAAGTGGAGATTGCAGCGTGCGAAGCGTGGGCTGAATTAGACGTTATTCCACGAACGGATGTAGCGCTCATTCGGGCAAACGCTCGGGTGGATGTAGAACGTGCACTTGAGATTGAAAAGCAAACACGTCACGATGTGGTGGCATTTACTCGTGCCGTATCAGAGACACTCGGTGCAGAGCGCAAATGGGTGCATTATGGCTTGACGAGTACTGATGTGGTGGATACGGCGCTTGGTGTGCAATTGAAACAGGCCAATGCACTACTATTGCAAAAGCTGCAGGAGTTGACGAATACGCTGCGAACACAGGCACTGCGCTACCGCGATACGGTTATGATGGGGCGCACGCATGGCGTACATGCAGAACCGACTACGTTTGGACTCAAGTTAGCACTATATTACGCAGAAATGGTACGCAATTTGGATCGCTTCGCGCATGCGAGTGAAACGGTGCGTTATGGTAAACTTTCTGGCGCTGTTGGAACCTACGCCAATATTGACCCGCGCGTGGAGGAAATTGTTTGTGAGCGCCTCGGATTAAAGCCTGCGCCGATCTCGACGCAGACTTTACAGCGAGACCGTCACGCAGAATATATGGCGACTCTTGCTTTGATTGGCACTACGCTTGATAAGATTGCAACAGAAATACGTGCACTGCAAAAAACGGAGATTCGCGAAGTGGAAGAACCGTTCTACGCGGGACAAAAGGGTTCTTCCGCGATGCCTCACAAACGAAATCCTGTGACTTGTGAACAGATCTCTGGACTTTCACGCATATTGCGAGGCAACATGGTGGCCGCTTATGAGGATGTTGTGTTGTGGCATGAAAGGGATATTTCACACTCGTCTGTGGAACGTGTGATTCTTCCTGACAGTACAATTTTGCTCCATTATTTACTGCACAAAATGAATCATATTCTCGCGAATTTAACTGTATTCCCGGAAAACATGAAACGCAATATGAATCGGACGTTCGGCCTTATTTATTCACAACGGGTACTTCTTGCACTCGTAGAGCACGGAGTGGCACGCGAGGAAGCGTATGATGCTGTACAAGCAAAGGCGATGCAGGCTTGGGAACAACAGCGGCCATTTCGTGAATTGATCGAAGAGGTTCCCCTCGTGCAACAATATCTTTCCGCACAGAAGTTGGACGCGTGTTTTGATTACTCTTTTCACTTACAGCACGTTGAGATGATTTTTGAACGACTCGGTATCAAAGAGTAATAGGAGAACGTGTTTCACAGAGAGAGTATGCGAGATGGAGGAGACTGCTATGCAAAAAGGTCGGATGATATACGAAGGAAAAGCAAAACGCGTCTATGAGTGTGAACGGGACGATGCGTATATTGTTGAATTTAAAGATGATGCGACCGCCTTTAACGGGCAAAAGAAGGGCTCCATTGCGAAAAAGGGACAATACAACAACGCAATTAGCGCTATTTTTTTCGATTGGGTTCAAAAAGAGGGGATTGTTACACACTATCTGGATACGCTCTCTGAGCGTGAGATGCTAGTGAAAAAGGTGCGTATCATCCCTGTCGAAGTCGTCACGCGCAATGTCGTAGCGGGGACACTCGCCAAGCGTGTAGGGCTTGCAGAAGGAGTTGAACTCGCACAAACAGTTGTAGAATTTTACTTAAAGGACGACGAGCTTGGAGATCCATTGATTAATCGGTCGCATGCGGTGGCGCTTGGCATTGCAACGCGAGAGGAGTTGGATCATTTAGAAGAGACGGCACTCAAAATTAATCGGATTTTACGCAACCATTTAAACGATAAAGGTTTATTGCTTGTTGACTTTAAATTAGAGTTCGGCGTGACGCAAGAGGGAGAGATTGTTTTAGCAGATGAGATTTCTCCAGATACCTGCCGGTTTTGGGATGCACAGACAAAAGAAAAGTTAGATAAAGACCGATTTCGCCGCGATTTAGGACGGGTAGAAGAAGCTTATCAGGAGATTTTGCAGCGAATTCAACAGGAGTAGCTATCGTTACACGGGCTGCTGTTTGTCATTGTTGAGGAGGAAGAACGTTGGATTTCTTGGCGAAAATTTATATTACGTTAAAAGAGAGTGTTCTTGATCCGCAAGGAACGGCCGTTACGCATGCACTGCACACCCTGCACTATCGCACAGTCAGTGACGTCCGTGTAGGAAAGTATATGGAGGTTACGCTATCTGCAGCATCAACGGAAGAAGCCAGCACTTTGATTCGCGGCATGTGTGATGACTTATTAACCAATCCTGTCATTGAAAAGTACACGTATGAATTGGTGGAGGCGTGATCATGAAATGTGCTGTGATCCAGTTTCCAGGGAGTAATTGTGACGTTGACGCATTGAAGGCCATCGAGGAAACAACCTCACAACCAGTTGATCTCGTGTGGCACACAGCAAGGGATCTCTCGTCGTATGATCTGATTGTCGTGCCCGGGGGATTTTCTTATGGTGACTATCTGCGGGCAGGGGCGATCGCTAAATTTGCTCCAGCGATGAAGGAAGTTGAGAAAGCTGCCGCGGATGGGAGATTTGTTCTTGGGATTTGCAATGGATTTCAGGTCTTGACGGAATCAGGCTTACTTGAAGGTGCTTTGCGACGTAATGACTCCTTGCAATTTCGCTGTGAGATGACTGAACTTGTGGTGGCAAATCATCATACGGCGTTTACGCGTCACTACGCTGTGGGCGAACGAATTGTGATTCCAATTGCACATGGCGAAGGGAATTATTATGCGGACGAACAGACGTTAAAAAAATTAAAAAAACACGGACAAATTGTGTTTCGTTATGCCAAAGAACATAATCCAAATGGGTCTGTAGATGATATTGCAGGAATTGTCAATGAACGTGGCAATGTGCTTGGGATGATGCCTCATCCAGAGCGAGCGATTCACTCGCGACTTGGGAGCGCGGATGGGCGACGGCTGTTTACATCGATCTTAGAGGTTTGGGGGGAGACGCATGCCGCAATCCAGTCCTAGTCAACACGTAGCGTTGGCGTCCGCTCGCACAGTGAAGGAAGAGAAAATCTATCGTACATTTGGTCTCACAGACGCAGAATATGAGCACATCGTAGAACTGCTCGGGCGCGAACCAAACTACGTTGAAGCGGGCATTTTTAGCGTTATGTGGTCTGAACACTGCAGTTATAAGAGCTCACGCAAGGTTTTGCGTCGATTTCCGACACGGGGTCCGCAAGTTTTGCAAGGTCCTGGCGAAAATGCGGGAATTGTCGATATTGGGGATGGCATGGCAGTTGCATTTAAAATCGAAAGTCACAACCACCCGACGGCAATCGAACCGTATCAAGGGGCTGCAACAGGTGTTGGTGGAATTATCCGCGATGTATTTACGATGGGGGCAAGACCCATTGCATTGCTTAACAGTTTGCGATTTGGGGAATTAGATGATGCACACACACGATATTTGTTTGCGGAGTCGGTGGCGGGAATTGGCGGCTATGGCAATTGCATTGGCATTCCGACTGTAGGTGGCGAAGTGGTGTTTGACAATCGTTATCAACATAATCCACTCGTCAATGCGATGTGTGTCGGTCTCATGACGCATGAGGAGATCGCGACAGGGAGTGCGAGTGGTGTGGGGAATCCTGTGTTGATTGTGGGAACCCGAACGGGGCGTGATGGAATCCACGGCGCAACGTTTGCTTCGGCTGAAGATCCACATGCAAAAGAGCGTTCGGCTGTTCAAGTTGGAGATCCATTTATGGAAAAATTGTTACTTGAGGCTTGTCTAGAGTTGATTGCTACGGGGAAGGTTGTTGGCATTCAAGATATGGGGGCGGCTGGACTGACATCCTCTTCGGCAGAGATGGCAAGTCGCGCAGGAAGCGGGCTCACGATTGATGTCACGCTGGTTCCGTGTCGCGAGACAGAAATGAATTCATATGAGATCATGCTCTCTGAGTCCCAAGAACGAATGCTTGTGGTCATGCAACAAGGTGAAGAAGATCTTGCGAAACAGATTTTTGAAAAGTGGGATTTGCAAGCCACGGTAATTGGTCGGGTAACAACGGATGGGATGTTACGCGTGCTAGAAAAGGGCATTGTTGCGGCAGAAATCCCTGTGTCAGCACTTGTCGATGAGGCGCCTGTATTAGACCGTTTAGCACTGCGACCTGCCTATCTAGACGAGTTGGACGAGAACGGCCCCTTGTTCGTTGAGTCAGAGGATTTTGCAGAACAGTTATATGCTCTTTTAGCGCGTCCAACGATTGCAAGTAAGGAATGGGTTTATGATCAGTATGATTCGATGGTGCGAACGGAGACATTTGTTCGTCCTGGTTCTGATGCGGCAGTCGTGGGGATTCCAGGGACGCAAAAGGCCATCGCTATCGTTACGGATGGTAACGGACGCCACGTCTATCTCGATCCCTATACGGGAGGCGTGCGTGCGGTCGCTGAAGCGGCACGTAACATTGTGTGTAGCGGAGCACAACCGCTGGCCGTGACCGATTGTCTAAACTATGGCAATCCAGAGAAACCAGAAATTTTCTACCAACTCGAGCGTTCCGCAGATGGATTATCGGTTGCTTGTGAGGCATTTAAGACTCCTGTGATCAGTGGAAATGTCTCGTTGTATAACGAATCTCATGGCGTCGATATCTATCCAACACCAGTCATTGGCATGGTGGGATTGCTTGAAGACCGCGATCAACTGATTACCTCAGATTGGAAAGCGGATGGTGATGAGATCTATGTACTTGGAGATCTGGAGCGCGCGCAAAAAGCAGGTCTTGGTGGATCCGAATATCTTTTTGTGAAACAACCAGAGCAAGCGTTGCACTATCGCCTGCCAGAATTTGATTTAAAGGCTGAGGTTGCACTGCAAGCATGTATGTTGAGTCTTGCCAAACAAGGGCTTGTTCAATCTGCTCACGATGTGTCGGATGGAGGATTGCTTGTCGCTTTAGCTGAGTCGGCGATTGCAGGAAACCTGGGTGCAAATATTCATTTGGATGCAGTAAGCGGCGTTGAACGATCCCTGCAATATCGCGAGGTACTATCTCTGATGTTTGGAGAAGGAGTAGGTCTGATCGTCATTACTGCAAAAGTCGGAATGACCGAAGCATTAGAACGAGCGGCAAGGGCGCACGAGGTTCCTATACGTCGGATTGGCAATGTGTCAGTGTCTCCTGTTGTGCGTGTATCCATTCTTGATCGCCTTTATATACATGCACCAATTGAGCGACTTCAAGTAGCTTGGCGAGGAGCGATTGCATCATGGATGAGGCGCTAGACGTATTTGACAAAATGCATGAGGAATGCGGCGTGTTTGGCATTTGGGGACATGAACAGGCGGCTCAACTCACCTATTACGGCTTGTACGCATTGCAGCATAGAGGTCAAGAGAGCGCTGGGATTGCCGTGATTGATGGGCAATCAATGCACAGTCACCGAGGCATGGGCCTTGTTACGGAGGTATTTTTTGGTGATCGCTTGAAGACATTGCCTGGGTTTGCCGCGGTTGGACATGTACGTTACTCAACTACTGGGCAGAGTTCCATTCGCAATGCACAACCGCTTGTCTTTGACTTTCGACAAGGCAATATCGCGCTTGCGCATAATGGAAATTTGGTTAACGCCAGGCAAATTCGCGATATTTTGGAGCATCAAGGAAGCATTTTTCAATCAACCAGTGACACGGAAGTTGTGGCACATCTGATTGCTCGGGGAATGTATAAAACAATCCCCGAGAATGTACGCGACAGCATGTCTATGTTAAAAGGTGGCTACGCATTTATCATTCTGACTGACCATGAACTGATCGCTATGCGTGATCCGCAAGGCCTGCGTCCGATGGCGCTCGGACAATTGGATGGTGCCTACGTGGTCGCCTCGGAGACATGTGCATTTAATACAATTGGGGCGACGTTTATTCGCGACATTGAACCTGGGGAAATGGTTATCATTGACGAGAAGGGACTACATGCGGAGCGTTTTTCTGAAACTTCGCACAAAGCGCTTTGTACCTTTGAATATATCTATTTTGCTCGTCCTGATAGCGATATAGATGGATTCAATGTGCATATGGTACGTAAGCAGTTAGGCAAGCTTCTTGCTCATGAGGCACCCGTCGAGGCTGACGTGGTGATTGGTGTGCCTGATTCGAGCATCTCGGCGGCCATTGGCTATGCGGAGGAAGCGCATTTACCGTATGAAATTGGATTAATTAAAAATAAGTATAGTGGTCGTACGTTTATTCAACCGTCGCAAGAATTGCGCAGTCTAGGTGTTCGACTAAAACTCAGTGCTGTTAAAAAAATTGTGGCAGGTAAGCGGGTTGTGATGGTGGATGACTCGCTTGTTCGAGGAACGACAAGCGCGCGACTCGTTAGCCTTTTGCGTGAAGCGGGGGCAACGGAAGTGCATGTCCGCATTTCCTCGCCGCCAGTTCGCCATTCATGTTTCTATGGGATCGATACTTCGGCGCGAGAAGAATTGATTGCAGCACAGCATTCGATTGTGGAAATTCAGGAATTTATCGGAGCAGATAGCTTAGCGTATATGGAAGAAGCGACGATGCTCTCTGCTTTTGGAGTAAAAATGAGTGAGAAACACGGATTTTGCAATGCATGCTTTACTGGGATGTATCCTACAGAGATTTATCAGAGCACAAAAACGATTCTCGAAGAACGGGGTAAACAACCTGTAGAAAGGTAGGGTCGCATGGCAGATTTGTATCGAGCGGCTGGAGTGGACATTGATGCGGGGAATGAAACAGTCGAACGTATCAAGCCACATGTGAAACGGACGCTACGCAAAGAGGTTTTGGGCAGTATTGGTTCATTTGGCGGTGGGTTTCTGTTGCCTAGTGACCGTTATCGCAATCCGGTGCTTGTCTCTGGAACGGATGGAGTTGGGACAAAATTAAAATTGGCTTTTGCGCTGGAACGGCACGATACCATTGGCATTGATGCGGTCGCGATGTGTGTGAATGACATCTTGACAACTGGCGCAGAGCCACTCTTTTTCCTCGACTACTTTGCAACGGGAAAGTTACATCCACAAGTAGCAGAGCTTGTGGTCAAAGGCATCGCAGATGGGTGTGTGGCTGCAGGCGCTGCGCTGATTGGTGGAGAGACGGCTGAAATGCCTGGGATGTATGCGAACGGGGAATACGATATTGCTGGGTTTGCGGTGGGAGTCGCTGAACGCGAACAGATGATTGACGGTCAGCGTGTGCAACCAGGTGATCTCGTGATTGGCATGAGTTCTTCTGGTCCGCATTCAAACGGCTATTCGCTTATTCGAAAACTAATTGAGGATCATGGGCATTCCTATGATGAACCATTTGGCAATGAAGGACAAACACTCGGCGAGGTACTGCTCACTCCAACAAAAATTTATGTAAAGCCGATCTTAGCACTGCTACCGTCTGATTCAATCCATGCCATGGCGCATATTACAGGCGGGGGGTTGTTTGAGAACATCCCACGCGTCTTACCAGAGGGAATGAGTTGTGTGATTGAACTTGGATCATGGCCTATACCGCCAATTTTCAAGTGGCTTCAAACCCTGCAAGAGATGGATGAGCAGACCCGCTATCGGACGTGGAATATGGGCATTGGTTATGTTTTACTCGTCGCACAAGATGATGCAAAGCGCATTGTGGAAGCACTTCGGGAACAGGGTGAGTCGGCGTTTGTGATTGGTCGGATTGAGTCGGGTGAGATAGGGGTTTCTTTTGTGGCTCATGAGGATGTGCGATGAATCAGGTCAGAATTGCCGTATTTGCCTCTGGGGCAGGGACAAACTTTCAGCGGCTTGTAGAGAGCGAGCGTGCAGGTGAACTTGGTTACGGACACATTGTGCTATTGGTGAGTGATAAGCCAAGTTCTGGGGCTGTGACGGTTGCAAAGGCTGCGGGTATTGATATCTTCGCTCACACATATAAAGAGTTGTTGGGAAAAGACGATTGGGAGCAGGCTGTGCTACTGGAATTAAAACAGTATGATATCCAACTCGTGGTGTTAGCTGGATATATGCGAATCGTCGGCACAAATCTTATTGAGGCATTCTCAAAACGTATGATTAACTTGCACCCCTCTTTTTTACCGGATTTCAAGGGTTTAGATGCAATTGGCCAGGCGCTTGAGGCGAATGTCGATCAAACAGGTGTGACCGTGCACTATGTGGATGCGGATTTAGATGCGGGACCAATTATCGAACAAGAACGTGTACCTATTCACTCTGGTGACACGCACGAAGAATTGACTCTGCGTATTCGGCGTGCAGAGCATGAGTTGCTGCCGCGCGTTGTAAAACAGTGGTGCGAAAGGGAGATCGAATCATGGCAAGAGCGTTAATTAGCGTCTCAGATAAAACTGGAATTGTTGCATTGGCACAGACTCTACAGGCGGCTGGTGTCGAACTTCTTTCTACAGGCGGAACCTTTCGCGCGATCACAGAGGCGGGGATCGCAGTAAAAGAAGTAGCTGAGATCACTGGCTTTCCAGAAATGATGGATGGGCGCGTAAAGACGTTGCATCCGCTGATTCACGGAGGGTTGCTTGCACTGCGCAACAATGCTTTGCATATGCAGGCGGCTAAAGAACACGGAATTGAAATGATTGATTATGTAATTGTGAATTTATATCCTTTTTCCCAAACGATTGCAAAAAATGATGCGACATTAGACGATGCGATTGAAAATATTGATATTGGCGGACCGAGTATGCTTCGCGCTGCGGCTAAAAATTACCCTTATGTGGTCGTTTTGGTTGATCCAAGTGATTATGGCTGGGTTGGGGAACGTGTGGCCAAAGCGGAGGTCATTACGCAAGAGGAGCGGTTTTCATTAGCGGCAAAGGTTTTTCGGCACTCAGCAGCGTATGATGCGAAAATTGCAGAGTACTTGACAAAGCAAGTGGGTGAAACGTTCCCTGACTCTCTTTCTCTTACTTATACAAAAGCCATGAATTTGCGTTATGGGGAAAATCCACATCAACAGGCTGCGTTCTATACGTCGTCACAAAAAGTATATCCTTCGTTGCAGACGGCGGTTCAAAAACAGGGGAAAGAGTTGTCTTATAACAATATTCAAGACGCCAATGCAGCGTTGGATCTACTCCTCGAATTTGAGGAACCGACCGTAGTGGCGGTTAAACATATGAACCCATGTGGTGTTGGTACAGGGCGCAATGCAAGTGAAGCGTTTAAACGCGCATATGAAGCTGATCCGGTATCCATTTTTGGCGGGATTATCGCTTGTAATCGTGTCATTGACGCAGATGTTGCTAAAGAGCTGACAGAACTTTTCTTGGAAATTGTGATGGCGCCAGCATTTACAGAGGATGCCTTAACTGTCCTTGGCAAGAAAAAAAATGTGCGCGTGTTAGAATTGGGGGAATTCGGCCCTGTGCAGATCTCCTCTTCTGGCAGTACACTACGCAATGTTCGTGGTGGATTGCTGGTTCAAGAATCTGACTCGCGGATAGTAACATCTAAAGATTTGAAAGTTGTTACACATCGGGTGCCTACAAAGGAAGAGTTAGATGAACTTCTCTTTGCTTGGAAAATTGTAAAACACGTGAAAAGCAATGCGATCGTTTTAACGAAAAATCACCAGTCGATTGGCATTGGCGCAGGGCAAATGAATCGCGTGGGTGCGGCGCAAATTGCGATTGCGCAGGCAGGCAATGAGGCTACCGGATGCGTGCTTGCGTCCGATGCCTTTTTTCCGATGCCCGATACGTTAGAAGCAGCAGCAAAGGCAGGGATTCACGCCATCATTCAACCAGGTGGGTCGATTAAGGACCAATTGTCAATTGACGTTGCCAATGAATTTGGAATCGCTATGGTGTTTACTGGAGTTCGACATTTTCGCCACTAGAAGAATGGTTTCAGAAAGGGGTAAAGCGTTGAAAATTCTTGTGATTGGCAGTGGAGCGCGCGAGCATGCGATTGTTCGCAAGCTTGCATTAGATGCAAAGAATGCTCAACCAGCGCACGCACTCGAATTGTATGCGGCACCAGGTAATCCAGGGATAGAGCAATATGCTACCTGTGTGAACATTGAAGCGACAGACATTGTGCGATTGCTCGATTTTGCAGAAGAGGAGCAAATTGAACTTGCCGTTGTAGGACCTGAAGCTCCGCTCGCTGAAGGAATTGTCGATCGATTTTTAGAGAGGAATTTGCGAGTTTTTGGCCCTACAAGGAACGCGGCGAAGTTAGAGGCGAGTAAGGCATTTACACGGGAATTAGCGCAACAGGCGGGTATTCCTTCACCTTATTTTGAAATATTTACTGATCTTACACTGGCACGCGATTATGTTCGTGGTCTTGCTGGTCCTATTGTCGTAAAAGCGGATGGGTTGGCAGCTGGGAAAGGGGTTGCGATCGCGCAGACAAGTGAAGAAGCCGAGCAGGTGCTTCATGCGTTGATGGAGGAGCATACATTTGCCGGTGCGGGAGACACTGTTGTGATTGAACAATTTCTCGTCGGGCGTGAGGTTTCAGCGATGGCTTTTGTAGATGAATCCGGGTATGTTCTTATGCCTTTGATTGAAGATCACAAACAACTCTACGCGGGGGACCAAGGTCCAAATACGGGGGGGATGGGGACGTATAGTCCTGTCCCTTTTGTGAGCGAAGAGGCGCTTTCTCGAATTCGTACAGACGTGTTTGATCGCATTCTTACGCAGTGTCGGCATGCAGGCATCCCTTTTCGCGGTGTGCTCTTTGCAGGTCTTATGATGGTGGATGAACGACCCTATCTGATTGAATTTAATGTTCGTTTTGGCGATCCGGAAACGCAAGTCGCATTAGAACTGCTCGAGACGGATTTATTGACCATTTTTGAGGCGGTCATCGATAATCGGATTGCTGAAGTTGACGTTCGCTTTGCAAAGGACGCTGCACTGTGTGTGGTTCTTACAGCGGAGGGATACCCTGAGTCACCGCGTAAAGGAGATCTCATTACGGGAGTCGCCCCTACCAAAGATCAGGAATTTGTGTATACTTTACACGCGGGTACAAGTCGCGCAAACGATTCAACTGCTCTTGTTACGCATGGTGGACGCGTTCTAAATGTAGTTGGCCGAGGTGACTCGCTTGCAGTTGCGCGGCAACGGGTTTATGAGCGGATACAGCAGATTTCTTTCGCTGGGAAACATTATCGTGAAGATATCGGGACACGCGCGTAACTTTGATCAGAGATTCCCGACAATGAATGATGGAGCAGTTTGTGAGAGATGAAGCAGGATCGTGGGTCAAATAGTCTTTTTGCACTTGCCGTTTTACTAGGTGGGGCGAGTTATGGGTGTGTGTCACCCGTTGTCAAACTCGCCTATCAACGTGGTTTTTCAGCGGGGGAAGTTACAACAGGTCAATTTTATTACGCGGTTGTAATTTTATGGATGATTGTGCTGATTACAATTAGAAGTGGCAGCAAATGTGTTCAGTTGAAACGTATGGATATTGTGAGAATTGTCGGACTCGGGTTACTTGGTACAGGCACTGCTGTTTTTTACTACGGGGCACTTCATTTGCTTCCGGCATGGCTGACGACCATTTTGTTATTCCAATTTTCCTGGATGACGTTTGTGATTGATTATGTGGTACGTCGCAAAAAACCAACGAAATGGCAATGGATTAGCATTGGGTTTATTGTCATCGGTACTATTTTGGCTAATCTCCACATGCAAGCGACACATTCGTTCTCGCTGATTGGAATGATTGAAGGACTGTTATCAGGCGCTACGTATGCTGCTTTTTTGTATATTAATGGTAGTTTGAAAACGCCGATCCCCCCATTTTTGCGTGCGGCGCTCATCACAACTGTTTCAGCTGTCGCCGTTTCGTTCATCTATGTCGCTGATGCAGCGACAGTCGTATCGGCTTGGCGCGGGATGTGGATCTATGGTTCACTGATTGGGCTATTGAGTCAGGCGATCCCAACTTCGCTGTTTGCCATAGGGATTCCGCGTATCGGTGGATCTGCTGCCGCCATTTTGTCGAGCGTAGAGTTACCTGTTGCAGTCATTCTTGCGGCGATGATTTTGCATGAACAGGTTGGACTCTTCGCATGGGCGGGAGTATTGCTGATCATTGTCGGCATCGGCTTTGGACAACGACAACAGCGTGAGCTGAAGGCAAGTGGTTAATGGAACGACATTGTACACATACTATCGTCGGATGACGTTTGTCTTATACTGACGACGCGAGGGGGATGAAATATGGATAACAAAACAAGTCGAAAAGCGGATGAACCTTCTGCTACCAGGTTATCCCCTTTAGCTTCAAAAAGTCAGGCGCGTGGCGAAAGCATTGAAGAGCTTAAAGATCTGGAGCGCGCGCACAATCGTGATCGGAAGTAAACAGGGTGCATCAGGAGACGTACCACACAGGGGTGTGAAGGTACGTCTCCTTTTTTAATCTTCTATGACTGTCTGTTTTGTTGACTGTAGACCATCTGCCATGTATCGTAAGGGTGTTTGTTGATCGTTGCACATGAACTTTTACGATGAATGAGTACCCTTTAAATGAAATAGGAAGGGGTTTGGCAGTTGCTCGCGATTCACGTTGTATTAGGATTGGCGATTATTATCATCTCGTCACTTTTGTTGCTGTGGAATGCCCTGCGATTCGGTAATGGATGGAAAAGGCCAGGATTTGGACGGATTTTAATTGGTCTTTTAGATTTGCAGATTTTGATTGGGATCATTGTTTTTATCCAGCATCCAATTTGGGGTTGGTTTTTGCTCCATCCGATTATTATGATCGTGGTTGTGGGGTTGGCGCACGTCCTTGTGGCGGAGAAACGAAAACCTCAAACACAGTTAGTCGGCTACTTATTGACCACGTTGTTATTGATGGTAGGCGTCTATTTTGCAACGCAATTCGGATAGAGCATTACATGGTCCAACTAAACGATAGACCGGGATGAGAATTTCCGGTTTATTTTTATCGGCATAATTGAAACTTTATGCACATAGTTGTATAATGATTCAGGAGAGGAGTGATAGAATGCGGATTGCCTTATTGGGCGCCACCGGGTACGGGGGCATTGAAGCGTTGCGACTCATACAAGGACGTGAGGATCTTGAGTTGTTAGTCGTCTTTTCTGATCGTTATGCAGGAGAATCGATCGCACAGGTATTACCTCAGTTTAGAGGTACTGCCATTGGACGAGTGACGTTTTCGTCTCTTGCTCAGTTTGATGACTCTGTTTGGGTGGATGTCGCCTTGTTAGCGATGCCGCATGGAGAAGCTCCTAAATATGTGGAACGGTTGCTTGAGCGCGGTGTACGCGTGATTGATTTCAGTGGTGATTATAGGCTTCCTAATGAAACGTATGAGTTGTGGTATAAGGCTACTCCAGCAAAATGCTATGCACCTGCTGTTTACGGTTTACCAGAGATGTATCGTGAGCAAATCCGCAAAGCGACATTAGTCGCAAATCCAGGGTGCTATGCAACTGCCTCTGAACTGGCGTTGTTGCCGCTTGTAGAGCAGCGGATGATTGATGTGACCCGAATTGTCATCGATGCAAAGTCGGGTGTATCTGGTGCAGGAAGAAATCCGAAAGTGAGTTCTCTCTTTGGTGAAGTCGATGGGAATACGCTTGCGTATAAGGTTGGACAGCATCAACATACACCAGAGATCGAGCGAATTTTGAGTGATGCATGGGGACAGACAACAGAATATGGTGGTAAGTCGAATGGGAATCACTCGGTTCGAGTGTTATTGACTACACAACTACTGCCGATTAAGCGTGGGATTTATATTACGGCTTATGGGCAATTGGAAAAAACCATGACAACAGTGGATATAATTGGAATTTATCGAAGGCGTTATGAAAAGGAACCATTCGTGACCGTTCTGGATCCAGGCGATATGCCGGAAATTAGACAAGTGACGGGGACGAATCTATGCCAGATCGGCATTTACGTGGATGAACGAACGGATACGGTGCTTGCCGTTGCGGCGATTGATAATCTTTTAAAGGGTGCTGCGGGTCAAGCGTTACAAAATATGAATTTGATGTTTGGTTTGAAAGAAACGACGGGACTTGTGCATAGCTCGTGGTGGTAAGGAGTGGTAAGATGCAGACGCTCGTAGTGAAGTACGGCGGCAGTGTGAAAGAAGATTTTACCTTCTTGCTGGAAGAAATTTCCTGTTATGTGCGAGAAGGCGTTCATGTCGTGATCGTACATGGAGGTGGACCAGAAGTCACACATTGGCTAACGAGGCTTGGTCACGTAACTGAATTTGCACAAGGGCAACGCGTGACAGATGAGTTTACATTGCAAGTGGTGGAAATGGTGCTTTCGGGACGGGTCGGGAAACGCATCGTTCGGCAGTTGCAAAAGTTTGGAACGGCTGCGGTGAGTATAAGTGGTCAGGATGCAGGAATGGTGCAAGCAAGTTCCTACTCGAACGGAATCTTAGGCTATGTTGGGCAAGTGGTCGAGGTCAATACAACTTTGGTGCAAGATCTACTTTCAGCACATTATGTGCCTGTGATCGCGCCACTAGGACTTGATGAAGCAGGACAGCTGTATAATATCAACGCGGATTTTGTCGCTGCAAGTATTGCTGGAGCTCTTCGCGCAGATGCGTTTATCTTGGCAACTGACGTTCCTGGTGTTCGCGAGAGTGCGCATTCACCGCATACCCTCTCTCAACTCACGGAGACGGAAGCACTTGCCATGATTGCGAATGGGCAAGCGGTTGGTGGAATGATTCCCAAATTGCAGGCGGTAGTTCATGCAGTGCAAAATGGTGCAAAAGCTGCCTATGTAGTTGACGGTCGGATGGCGGATGTACTGCATGGTGTGATGGAAGGGTGTTCGGTTGGAACTCGCATTATTCCTGTCGGAGTGACAGAAGGGGGAGTGCATCATGCCTGAATTGCAAAAAGTAGCTACCCATGAGTTGACGTCAGAAGACGTTCAGGTGCAAGTGTTGGATCGTGAAAATGTGATGCAGACTTATGCGCGACAGCCAATCGAGATTGTTCGTGGTGAAGGGATGCATGTGTTTGATGACCAAGGAAAAAAATATTTAGATTTCACAAGTGGAATTGCAGTGTGTGGACTTGGACATTGCCACCCCGCACTCGTCGCGGCCGCGACCGATCAGTTGCACCAATTGTGGCATATTTCAAATCTTTATCTGACAGCTCCGCAAGCTGAGTTGGCCGCGCGGTTAACGAGTATCAGTGACATGGATCAAGTCTTTTTCTCCAATTCCGGCGCTGAAGCGAATGAAGCTGCCATAAAGCTTTCCAGACGTTATTCGAAGCAAAAGTACGGGGCGCATAAAGGTGAAATCCTGACGTTTATGCATTCGTTTCACGGCCGCACGTTGGCTACGATTACGGCGACCGCTCAACCGAAATACCAAGAGGGTTTTGGTCCGCTTCCAGGAGGATTTCGCTATATTGAGGAACCGACGATTCAGTCGGTGAAAAGTGCTGTAACTGAGAAGACGTCAGCAATCATGATTGAGCCGATTCAAGGTGAAGGAGGAGTGCGTCCTTTCTCAACTGAGTTTTTACATGAACTGCGTGACTTTTGTACGCGAATGGGTTTTCTCCTGATTTTTGATGAGGTGCAAACGGGTGCGGGGCGCACAGGTACATGGTTAGCGTGGCAACGCCTATCTGTAAAACCGGATATTGTCACAATGGCGAAATCGTTAGCAGGCGGGTTGCCTATGGGGGCAACGCTTGCGACAGAAGAGGTTGCACAGGCGTTTACGCCAGGCGCACACGGTTCGACATTTGGCGGCAATCCCGTTGCGGCACGCGCTGCGCTTGCATTGATCGATGTTGTGATGGCGCCGGGATTTCTGGAGCATGTCCGCCGCCGCGAACAACAGTTGTATGGTGAGCTTGTCAAATTAGCTGCGACACGTTCTGATATTGTCGATGTGCGTGGACTTGGCCTCATGTGGGGTATTCAGTTGAAGACAGCGCGAGCGGGCGAAGTAGTAAACCGTTGCCGCGATGTAGGTTTACTTGTGTTGACTGCAGGTGCAGATACGATTCGCTTACTACCGCCGCTTATTGTGACAAGTAAAGAAATTGAGCTTGCAATATCCCTGTTGCAAGAAGCGTTAGGCTAAAGAGAGGGGTGGTTCGGGATATGAGTATGACTACAGCGCGTGAAAGTGGTTTGAAAGGAACTCATTTTCTTGATTTTTCAGGATGGACGTCACATGAAATGAATACTGTCTTAGCGCTAGCAAATGAACTTAAGCAAAAGCGTGCAAAACATGAGGCAACCCCTTATTTGCAAGGCAAGACGCTTGGTATGTTATTTGATAAGGCCTCGACAAGAACTCGTGTTTCATTTGAAGTGGGAATGTATGAACTGGGAGGGCACGCGCTTTTTCTGTCCGATCAAGCGACGCAAGTAGGACGCGGTGAACCCCTGTCAGATACGGCTCGCGTATTGTCGCGTTATGTGCACGGGTTGATGGTTCGGACGCACGCACACGCGAATGTAGAAGAGTTGGCGCGGTATGCATCCGTTCCTGTGATCAATGGCCTGACAGATGATCACCACCCGGTGCAAGTTCTGGCTGATTTCATGACGATTTTTGAACAAAAAGAACAACTGCGAGGACTCACTCTGTGTTATGTTGGTGACGGCAACAATATGGTGCATTCACTGCTTCAGGCAGCTGCTCTTGCAGGGATGAATATCCGTGTTGCTGTACCAGAGGGCTATGGACCGCGCGAAGATATTGTTGAACAGGCACGACGTAGAGCATTGTCGGCGCATTCTGAGATTACGATTACGCATGATCCATTATTGGCGGCAGAGGGTGCCGATATTGTCTATACGGATGTCTGGGCGAGTATGGGGCAAGAAAAGGAATCGGCCCAACGTTTAGACGATTTCAAAGGATTTCAAGTGAATCGTGCATTGCTTGATTCGGCAGATCGGGATGCGATTTTTATGCACTGTCTACCCGCGCATCGCGGCGAGGAAGTTTCTGAGGAAGTATTGGAAGGCGCACAGTCTGTTATATTTGAGCAGGCGGAGAATCGTTTGCATGCACAAAAGGCTTTACTAGTAGCCCTTATGGGGGATCATCGATAAGGAGTGGGAGAAATGGGAAAACAAAAGTTAGTCTTAGCGTATTCGGGTGGTCTTGACACATCTGTTGCCATTAAATGGTTGAGTGAAAAGTCGGGGTATGATGTCATTGCATTATCTGCTGATGTGGGGGAAGGAAAAGATTTGGGTTTTGTAAAAGACAAGGCGCTCTCCATTGGTGCAGTTGAATCGTATATGATCGATGCGCGGGAACAGTTTGCAGAAGAGTTTATTTTACCTAGTCTATATGCCAATGCTTTATATGAAGGGGTATACCCGCTTTCCGCAGCTCTTTCCCGCCCGCTGATCTCAAAATTGCTCGCTGAAGTGGCTGCGAAATTAGGCGCTGAGGCAGTTGCTCACGGATGTACCGGAAAAGGCAATGATCAGGTGCGCTTTGATGTTTCAGTGGCGGCTTTAGATCCTTCGCTAAAAGTTGAAGCTCCGGTTCGGGAGTGGGCATGGTCGCGCGATGAAGAGATTGCTTATGCGAAAGAACACGGGATTCCGATTCCCATTACACTCGATAGCCCATTTAGTATTGATGCTAACTTATGGGGAAGAAGCTGCGAGGCAGGGGTACTTGAAGATCCTTTTGCTGAAGCTCCAGAAGAGGCTTTTGACTGGACAGTAAATCCGATGGATGCCCCTAATTCACCAGAGTATGTCGAGATTGAGTTTGTAGCAGGTCGCCCAGTTAAACTGAATGGAGAATCTTTGCCGCTTGTCTCGTTGATCGAACAATTGAACAAACTGGCTGGTGCGCATGGCGTCGGTCGCATTGACCACGTTGAAAATCGCCTGGTTGGTATTAAATCGCGGGAAGTGTATGAAGCGCCCGCTGCCATTACCCTCATTAAGGCACATCAGGCACTTGAGTATTTGACACTCACACGAGAAGTTGCGCAATATAAACCGATGATGGAACAAAAATATTCAGAATTAGTCTATAATGGGTTATGGTTTTCTCCTTTGAAAGCTGCTGTTGACGCCTTTGTTTTAGAGACACAAGCGCATGTGACGGGAACTGTGCGCATGAAGCTATTTAAGGGAAATGTGTATGCGGCAGCATCTCGCTCACCGTATTCCTTGTATAATAAAGAGATGGCGACATATGCGGGCGGCGATACATTTGATCATAAGGCGGCGATCGGTTTTATTTCCTTATGGGGATTGCCCACGCGCCTTCAAGCAACCGTGCAATCAAATACAGAAAAGTAAAGGGGCGGGTGTTACGTGGAAAAGCAGTCCAATGCCATGTGGGGCGGTCGCTTTACTAAACAGCCGGATGAGTTGGTGGAGGCGTTTGGCGCCTCCATTTCTTTCGATCATCGTTTGGCCTTTTATGACATTGCAGGAAGTAAGGCGCACATCCGAATGCTCGCAAAGCAGGGTGTGGTCACGGTCAGTGAGTCAGAAGCGATTGTAAAAGGGCTTGATGAGATTCGGCTAGATATTTTGTCGGGCAATTTTGTGTGGCAGCAGTCGCTAGAAGATGTGCACATGAATATTGAGCATCGTTTAATTGAGCGAATTGGTCCGGTGGGAGGTAAGCTGCATACTGGGCGAAGCCGCAATGATCAAGTGGCGCTCGATATGCATCTATTCGCGCGGGATGAAATCGAACAAGTATACGAACTGGTAAAGGAACTCCAGGTTGCGCTTGGTGATTGCGCAGAAAGTAACTTTGACGTGATCATTCCGGGGTATACTCATTTGCAGCGAGCACAACCTGTTTTATTTGCACATCATCTACTTGCCTATGCATGGATGTTCCAGCGGGATCGCGAACGATTAGAAGGTGTGCGCAAACGCGCAGATCTAATGCCGCTTGGAGCAGGTGCGCTAGCGGGGACAACTTTTTCAATTGATCGCGAATGGGTGGCGAAAGAGCTAGGATTTACCGCACTGTACGAGAATAGCATGGATGCGGTGAGTGATCGCGATTATATCATTGAGGCATTATCTGCTCTGTCATTGATTATCATGCACTTATCACGTTTGTCTGAGGAATTTATTTTGTGGAGTAGTACTGAATTTAGTTTTATCGAATTGGATGATGCGTATACTACGGGTTCTTCCATGATGCCGCAAAAGAAGAATCCGGATATGGCAGAATTAGTGCGAGGCAAGACAGGACGGATTTACGGACATTTGCTTGGGTTGCTCACTACCTGTAAAGGGTTGCCTCTGACCTATAACAAAGATATGCAGGAGGATAAGGAAGGGCTCTTTGACGCGATTGATACTGTCAAGACGGCTTTGCGTATTTTTTCGGGCATGATATCGACTCTGATTGTTCGTAAAGAAGATGTCGAACGTGCTTTGCGTCAAGACTATAGTGCGGCAACCGATGTGGCTGATTTACTCGTTCGCAAAGGTCTGCCGTTTCGTGAAGCGCATGAGGTTGTGGGTAGCATGGTCCGCTATTGCATTGAGACACATAAACCACTAAGTGAACTTACGAACGAGGATATTTTGACGTTTACTTCCCTGCTCAACCAGGAAGAACTCGCTTTGCTTACGCCAAGCGCGCTCGTTTCCGCACGCAACTGCCGAGGTGGTACTGCACCTGATGCAGTAATTGAGCAATTACACATATTTCGAACGCAATGTCTGTAATGGAATGATAGCATGGTAATTAGATCCACATGCAGGAGTTTCGATGCAAATGTCGAATACTTTGTCGAAGCGTGACGTGTTGTGGTTTTTATTCCACTGCGTTGCGAATATGAGGTCAACTCCGCATGGGGGATCGTTATGATTGAAATGCAAGATGTCTGGAAGGAATATGGGAACGGTGTCACGGCTTTGTCTGGTATCTCTGTTCGCATCCCGCAAGGGACATTTGTTTATGTGGTGGGACCGAGCGGCGCAGGAAAATCCACGTTTATTAAATTGATGTATCGGCAGGAACGGCCGACAAAAGGGCATATTTTTGTTGGCGGCTTCAATATTGAGCGTTTGCGTGAACGTCAAATTCCTATCATGCGACGGCATGTGGGCGTGGTATTTCAAGACTATAAATTGTTGCAACAGCTTACTGTTGCTGAAAATATTGCTTTTGCTCTGGAAGTGATCGAAGTCTCTCGTAAGACAATTCAAAAACGTGTCAATGAGGTCTTAGAACTTGTAGGGATCGAGGATAAGCGAAATATGATTCCTCGCGAGTTGTCTGGTGGCGAGCAGCAGCGCGTAGCGATTGCACGAGCGCTTGTCAATAAACCTAAGGTGGTTGTCGCAGACGAACCAACGGGGAACCTTGACCCAGATAATTCGTGGTCAATTTTAAAATTACTCGAACGCGTGAATGACCGTGGGACAACCATCGTTATGGCAACGCACAATCGAGAATTGGTGAATGCGAGTAAAAAGCGAGTGATCGCGATCGAAAATGGTCGGATCAGTCGTGATGAAGAGCGCGGGGATTACGGGTATGAAGATTAGAACAATCGGGCGGCATGGCCGCGAGGGATTCAAAAATTTATTTCGCAATGGCTGGATGACGTTCGCCGCAATTAGTGCGGTCGCAGTAACGTTACTCATTTTAGGAGCATCGCTTGTTTTAAGTGTAAATATCCAAGCAATGTCTTTAAATATTGAAAGTCAGTTGCAGTTTAATGCGTATGTGTCAGATCATGTACCTGCAAAAGAGTTGCCTGTAATAGAACGACAACTTCATGTCATTAAAGGTATTCGATCCGTGACTTTTGTGTCAAAAGCAGCAGCTCTAAAGCGCATGAAACAGATTTTGCAATCAAATTCGGACTTGATTAACGGACTTGGAAATCCGCTTCCAAATGAGTTTGTGTTGCAGGTTACCAACCCGCGCGATATTTCAAAAATCGCAACTGCGGTTGAGCGCATTCACGGGATCGATAAAGTGCAGTATGGCGCCAGTGTCGTTCCTAAATTGCTTTCTGTGATGACCATGGTTCGCGATACAGCCATCATTTTTATCGCAGGCTTAGTGATCATGGGGATGTTTCTCATCTCCAATACAGTTAAAATCACGATATTTACACGGCGGCGCGAGATTGAGATCATGAAACTCGTTGGCGCTACAGACGGATTTATTCGCGGGCCGTTTTTTGTCGAAGGAACTTTAATGGGTATAGTTGGGGCGCTAATTCCCAGTGTGCTGCTTTATGCAGGGTATCAATGGGTGCGCAAGACGGTAGCGCTTTTTCCACCCTTTACATTATTACCCACTGCGTATGTTATGGATCGCGTTGTATTTGTTCTGCTCGCTTGTGGGCTATTTATCGGAGTTTGGGGTTCAGTTGTGTCTATGCGCAAATTTTTGCGCGTCTGATCGTACGAGGTGTTACTGCCAGACTCGTCCGCATAGAGTATAGAAGGTCGTATGAAAGTACGTTCATTCTGATTTGCGGATGAAAGTCAGGTGGTACACATGGTTAACAATCGAATAGGGAAGTGGAGTCGGTTGCTTGGTACGGTTGTCATAACGGCAACTGTCACGGTCCTCGGTCTAAAATGGGTAGGGGCAGATTTTTCTCCGCTAGCAGGCGAGGCTTCATATCAAAAATTTCTATCAGCATATGAGTTGCTCTCGGAGAATTACTTTCAACAGGTTCCTCCGCAGAAGTTGCTTGAGGGCGCGATTGGCGGAATGGTTCAATCGGTAGGCGACCCTTTTTCTCTTTACATGAATCCTGGGATGACTGCGCGTTTTCGTGAACTTGTGACATCGCATTTTCAGGGAATTGGCGCAGTGTTGTCATTGCAATTGCAGAGTGGCAATATGGTTATTACAACTGTGATGCCTGGTTCTCCTGCGCAAAAGGCGGGTTTAGCGCCGGGTGATGTTCTTTTGAAAATCGCAGGTGTTTCGACATCTGGTATGTCGCTTGAACAAGCAGTGGAAAAGATACGCGGACCACAGGGCACGTATGTGACTTTGGATATACGCCGTGGAGATCAAGAACACACGGTGAAGGTGATGCGCGCCCGTTTGGCTCAAGCGACTGTGTATGCACGGATGTTACCAGATCAGATTGGCTATTTGCTTATCACGCAGTTTAGCGAAGATACTGCGACTACGTTTGTGCGCGATTTGGATATTTTGAAAAAGAGTGGAGCGCGCGCTTTGATTATTGACGTGCGCGACGATCCTGGTGGATTATTGCAAAGTGTTGCGCGGATTTCTGACGCTTTGTTGCCGAAATCAAAAAAAATCGTTCAGATTCAAGATCGCAATGGCAAGCGAGAGGTTCTCAGATCGACTGGCGGCGGTGTACAGATGCCAATGGTGTGTTTGATCAATGGGAACAGTGCCAGCGCGGCGGAAATTTTGGCCGGTGCACTGAAAGAATCAGCAAACGTTCCGCTCATTGGCGAACGCACGTATGGGAAAGGGACGGTACAGGAGACTCGTGGCTTTACAGACGGATCAAGCATTAAATTGACCGTCGCACGCTGGCTTACTCCAGATGGGCAGTGGATCCATAAACGTGGGATTGCCCCTACGATTGCAGTGCCCACGCCATCCTATTATCGGTTGTCTGCACTATCGATGAATTTATCCACTCCATATGGCTTGAATGCAAATAATGTGCAAATTGCTGTACTTCAACGGATGCTTCTTGCATTAGGCTTTAATCCTGGACGAACGGATGGATACTTCAGTCAGGAGACAAAAGATGCTGTGTCTGTGTTCCAACGACAAAATCACATTCCTGTCACTGGAGAATTAAATAATGCGACCGCATATGCGCTTAATGTTGCGATGCTTCGATTAAAACAACGTGAGGATCCACAGTTGACTGCCGCGATCGGATATTTAGAGCAGAAACTCATACGCCAATAGCAGGAAGCTCTACGATTGGTGTCGAATAGTTAACCTGTGGATATCCATGGGTTATTTTTGTTTTTCGCGATAAGGAAAGGACATGTTCGTGATGATGTGGCAGCAACTCAGTAATGGCTATATGCGACTATTGACTGAACCGTGGATTTATTTGCTTATGATCGTTTTTGTCTGGTTGCAGTATCGTCGAGCAGAGGGGATGGAACGGTCGTCGTTTGGGGTTAAGGTGAACTTTGCTGATTTAGAGTGGATGATTTCAATCGCTTATGGAATACTTGTCGGAATACTTGCCAGTATTGTATTTTGGCTGTTGGACGTGCACGTAGGATTTGTGGAAGTGATAACGATTTGGGCTATTATTCTCGTGTTATTTCTCATTGATGTACGCCTGACTTGTATTGCATATGCAGGACCCGTGTATATTATGGGAGCGCTTGGTTTACAACTATTCGCTTCGATGAATCATGTATTGCAGTTTTCTTGGCTACGGCAAGTGGCGCAGTCTTCAGGGCATTTTGCGTCCCTGTTGGTTATGGTTGGGGTTCTGCACGTGCTCGAAGGGGCATTGGTGTTTTTAGGAGGGTGGCGGGGTGCATCACCGCTATTCGTGGAGAGCCGGCGGGGGCAAGTGATTGGGGCGTATGCATTACAAAAGTTTTGGCCGCTTCCATTAATTCTTGGGACAACAGGCGGGTCCGTACCTTTTCCTATTATGGTTGGATTTAGCTCGCTTACTATCAGTGCCGTTCCCAAACAAGTTGCACGCACCACAGCGCTGCCGCTCATACTCTATGGCGTTGTGATTGCGGTGAGTGCATTGGTAAGTCGCGGGCATGTCTTATGGATTGCCATTGTCGCAGTGCTTGCCTTGTTGTTGCATGAACTGTTATATCGCTTGATTCGCCGCAAAGAAATGAGCTCGGTACCATTATTTGTTCGTCCTGGCCGAGGTGTGCGAGTGCTCGCTACATTGTTGAATAGTCCTGCACGCGCCATGGGTCTCCAACCTGGTGATACGATGGTTAAAGTGGGAACGATGGCGGTGAATAGCGCCTATGATATTCATTTTGCGCTTGATCAAAATCCGGCGTACGCGAAAATAGAAGCTGTAGATCTTCAGGGTGAAGCGCGCTTTCTAGGGACGCCTGTGTTCGAAAATGATCCGCATCAACTCGGGGTCATTATGGTTCCGGATGAACATGCGCGCGAATACGCTCAAATATATGCTTTTTCTGCGGGACGCTGGCTGTTTGAATGGTGGAGGCGCAGAAAAACGGTGGATGAACAGGGAGCAAAGCGAAAGCGGGCACGCTCTGAAGCGGAATCAATTACGTCTGGATCGTGAGTTTTGCAATTGCACTTTATCGAGATAGAACACATACACATATAGGTTTCATATTATGCTAGCAGTAGAATAGGAGTTATAAAGATGATGGATATTACGACGTTAGTTGGGTTACTCCTGAGTTTAGTTTCACTTCTCGTTGCGTTTATGATGGAGGGAGGTTCTCCACTTGCGCTGTTTGGATTATCTGCTGGACTGATCGTCTTTGGTGGAACAATCGGCGCTTTGATCGTTTCGTATCCAGGCGCACAGCTTCGAACGATTCCCTCTCTTTTTAAAATTGCCTTTACCAATCGCCTGCAAGAACCACTTGATACGATTGATGAACTCGTTTCGCTCGCTACGACGGCGCGACGAGAAGGCATTTTGTCCCTGGAGGATAAAATCACGGGGTTGACAGATGAGTTTTTGAAAAATGGCGTGCAGCTGGTTGTGGATGGGGTGGATCCAGAACTTGTGCGGACTATTCTTGAGACAGAATTGACGGCCATGGAGGAGCGCCACGAGACAGGAGCCGGGATTTTTGAGGCGGCCGGAGGATTTTCTCCTACTATGGGGATTCTTGGTACGGTGATGGGGCTTATCCACGTATTAAGCAATCTCTCCAATGTTGCGAGTCTTGGACCGCTCATTGCCACGGCGTTTATTGCCACGTTATACGGTGTGGGTACCGCAAATCTCTTCTGGTTGCCTATTGCAAGTAAGTTGAAAATGCGTTCGAAATCAGAGATTACTGCGCGAGAATTGATAGTAGAAGGAGTGCTCTCCATTCAGGCGGGAGAGAATCCCAATACGTTGCGACAGAAGCTACAAGTCTTCTTGCCTCCAGCCGCGCGGGAGCGAAAGGCGAGCGCATCAGGGATGGACAGTCAGACTGAAGCTGCAGACGCATAAGGCAATGATGGATTATCAGTACGGTTTATATCGAACGTATGATCGTATATAATAGAAGGAGGAGTGCATAAGGAGGATTGGCAAGATGGACACTGCGTTGCCTGGATCATTTCAACTGGTGTCAGACTATACGCCGACTGGAGATCAACCAACTGCCATTGAGGGGTTAGTCGAGAGTTTGAATGATGGAAATGCATTTCAAACGTTGCTGGGTGTAACTGGATCAGGGAAGACGTTTACGATTGCCAATATCGTTGCAATGATCAATCGACCGACCCTCGTGATTGCGCATAATAAGACGTTAGCGGCTCAGTTGACGGCTGAATTCAAAGAATTTTTTCCACATAATGCAGTCGAATACTTCGTGAGTTACTATGATTATTATCAACCAGAAGCTTACATTCCACAATCAGATACATTTATTGAAAAAGACGCAAAGATTAACGATGAGATTGATAAGTTGCGTCACTCTGCGACAAGCTCACTATTTGAGCGTAATGATGTGCTCGTTGTGGCGAGTGTATCAAGCATTTTTGGTTTAGGAAGTCCGTTTCGTTACAGAGAGAATGTATTATCATTGCGAGTAGGGATGGATCGCCCGCGCAATGAGGTTTTGCGTCGCCTTGTCGATATGCAGTATGAGCGAAATGATATTAATTTTACCCGTGGGACGTTTCGCGTTCGGGGTGATGTGCTAGAGATCGTACCTGCTTCACAGGGTGAGCACGCATTGCGAGTGGAGTTTTTTGGGGATGAAATTGATCGGATTACGGAAGTTGATATTGTTACAGGAGAATTGATCGGCCGACGGGAACACATTGCGATTTTTCCAGCCTCGCACTTTGTGTCGTCGAAGGAGACAGTGGAACGCGCCGTCAAAAGTATTCGCGCTGAGGCTGAATTGCGTATTGCAGACTTGCGCAATGCGGGCAAACTGCTTGAGGCGCAGCGACTCGAACAACGAACAAACTACGATTTGGAGATGTTGATTGAGGTCGGATTTTGTTCAGGCATTGAAAACTACTCTCGTCATTTGGATGGGCGCGCAGCGGGTGAACCTCCCTATACATTGTTTGATTATTTTCCGAAAAATTTTTTGTTTGTTATTGATGAATCACACGTTACGATTCCACAGCTGCACGGAATGTATGGTGGTGATCACACCCGAAAAATGACCTTGATCGAGCATGGATTTCGCTTGCCATCAGCGGCTGACAATCGACCGTTGCGCTTTGAAGAGCTCAGTCGCTACAAATACCAAACAGTATTCGTATCAGCGACGCCCGGGGATTATGAACGTAACATAAGCGGGGAAATCATCGAGCAAATTATTCGCCCAACAGGATTGCTTGATCCTTTGATTCACGTACGTCCTATTAAGGGGCAAATTGATGATTTAATCAGCGAGATCCGCAAACGCACGAGTCGTGATGAGCGTGTGCTAGTCACCACCCTTACGAAGAAAATGTCTGAGGATTTGACCGATTATTTAAAGGAAGTCGGCATTAAAGTTCGGTATTTACACAGTGATATTAAGACTCTGGAGCGGATGTCTATTTTACGTGACTTGCGGATGGGTGTATTTGATGTTCTGATTGGCATCAACTTATTGCGCGAAGGGTTGGATCTTCCGGAAGTTTCTTTAGTTGCTATCCTTGATGCGGATAAAGAGGGGTTTTTACGTGCAGAACGTTCGTTGATTCAAACGATTGGACGCGCCGCACGCAATGCATCCGGGGAAGTTATTATGTACGCCGATAGGATTACGCGTTCGATGGAGATTGCCATATCTGAGACAAATCGCCGTCGTCAGTTACAAATGGAGCATAATAAGACTCATCAAATTGTTCCGCAAACCATTAAGAAAGCAGTTCGCGATGTGATTGAAGCGACGAAGTCGATCATCGAGACAGATGATTTTGAACGTCAAGTGAAGAGCATGACAAAAGTGGAACGAAAGGAGCTAATTGGACGACTAGAAAAGGAGATGAAGGATGCAGCAAAAGCGCTTCAGTTTGAACGGGCGGCTGAATTACGTGATTTGATCCTGGAACTCTCAGCCTCATGAGGAGCTTTTGAATCAATGGTATTCAGAAGTGTAATGAAAAGGAGAATGTGCATGGCCCATGAACACATTGTGATCAAGGGCGCTCGCGCCCATAACCTACAGAATATTGATGTGGTGATTCCACGTGATCGTCTTGTCGTTCTTACAGGGCTAAGTGGGTCTGGAAAATCGTCACTCGCATTCGACACATTATATGCGGAAGGACAGCGACGTTATGTAGAGTCGCTCTCTGCATATGCACGTCAGTTTCTTGGGCAAATGGAGAAGCCGGACGTCGATGCGATCGAGGGCTTGTCACCAGCTATTTCAATTGATCAGAAGACAACAAGTCGGAATCCCCGCTCAACGGTGGGTACGGTAACGGAAATCTACGATTACCTGCGGCTATTGTTTGCGCGCATTGGCAAACCACACTGTCCGAAATGCGGCATACCGATTTCTTCGCAAACAGTTGATCAGATGGTCGACCGTGTGTTAAATCTAGCAGAGGGTTCACGAATTCAGATCTTAGCCCCTATGATTAGTGGTAAAAAAGGCGAGCATGTAAAAATGTTAGAAGATCTGCGTAAAAGCGGTTATGTGCGAGTGCGCGTTGATGGAGAGTTACGAGATTTAGGCGATGATATCCGACTCGAGAAAAATAAGAAGCATAGTATAGCCGTTGTGGTTGACCGGATTGTTGTAAAACCTGAAGCGCAAGCTCGTGTCGCGGACTCTCTTGAGACAGGACTTGGTTTGACAGGTGGTACCGTCATTGTCGATGTGATTCAGCACGAAGAGTTGCTGTTTAGTCAGAATCTGGCTTGCCCTAGTTGCGGTTATAGTGTTGGGGAAATTAGCCCGCGTATGTTTTCTTTTAATAGTCCCTTTGGTGCATGCGAGGCATGTGGTGGACTTGGCGTGAAATTAGAAGTTGATCTAGGTTTGGTGATTCCAGACCGCAAGAAGACGCTTGGAAATGGGGCAATTATGCCTTGGATGGGATCTACATCTACTTATTATCCACATCTCCTCGAAGCTGCGTGTAAGCATTTTGGAATTCCAATCGATGTCCCAGTTGAGCAATTAGATCCTGAGCAAGTGGACCAATTGTTGTATGGAGCGCCAACGGAGAAAATTAAATTTACATATGACAATGACTTTGGACAGATCAAGCAAGTGGAGTTGCTGTTTGAAGGGGTTATTCCTAATCTTGATCGACGCTATCGGGAAACCGCATCGGAGTCAATTCGGGAATTTATCGAAGAATTTATGGCAAGTCGACCTTGCCCTGCCTGCAATGGTCAACGGTTGCGTAAAGACACTTTGGCTGTGCGGATCAATGGCAGCAATATCGCAGAAGTGACAAATCGATCGATTGGTGAGGCAATACAGTTTTTTGATTGTTTAACTTTGACGCAAAAAGAACAACAAATTGCCCATCTGATTTTAAAAGAGATTTCCTCCCGTCTTGGCTTTCTACGTGATGTCGGATTAACGTATCTTACGCTGGGGCGTGCTGCAGGAACTCTATCTGGTGGAGAGGCGCAGCGCATTCGACTTGCAACGCAAATTGGGAGTAGTCTGGTTGGCGTGTTATATATTCTGGATGAACCGAGTATTGGATTGCATCAGCGCGATAATGCGCGATTAATTCGAACACTTACGCAAATGCGTGACTTAGGGAATACACTGATTATTGTTGAACATGATGAAGATACGATGTTTGCAGCCGATCAAATTATCGACATTGGACCCGGGGCAGGAGTTCATGGAGGGCGCATCATGGCTCAAGGCACTGTCGAAGAAATCATGGAAGATCCGCAATCGCTGACTGGACAGTATTTGAGCGGACGAAAATTCATACCTGTTCCTGAGGTGCGGCGCACGCCAAATGATCGCTATCTCGTTGTCAAGGGTGTGGAAGAAAATAATTTGAAGGGTTTTAGTGTACAAATTCCGATCGGACTGTTCACCTGTGTAACAGGTGTCTCTGGTTCGGGGAAGAGTACCTTAATCAACGAAATTGTATATAAATTATTAGCCTCTAGGTTAAACAAGGCTTCTGTTCGCCCTGGGAGGTTTAAGTCGGTGAGCGGGCTTGAATACTTGGAGAAAGTGATCAACATTGATCAGTCGCCGATTGGGCGAACGCCGCGTTCGAATCCCGCTACCTATACTGGTGTCTTTGATGATATTCGCGATGTATTTGCCACGACTTCAGAGGCTAAGATTCGGGGATATAAAAAAGGAAGATTTAGTTTTAATATTCGTGGCGGACGTTGTGAGGCATGTCGTGGGGATGGGATCATTAAGATCGAAATGCACTTTTTGCCGGATGTGTACGTCCCATGTGAGGTGTGTAAAGGGCGCAGATATAATCGGGAAACGCTTGAGGTTCACTATAAAGGAAAATCAATCGCTGATGTACTCGATATGACGATCACTGATGCGTCTGTGTTTTTTGAGAATGTGCCGCGGATTACGCGCAAACTGCAGACTTTGGTTGATGTAGGATTAGGTTATATGCGACTTGGTCAACCGGCAACAACTCTGTCTGGTGGAGAAGCGCAGCGAGTGAAGCTGGCCTCTGAATTGTACCGCCGCAGTACGGGAAAAACCATGTATATTTTGGACGAGCCAACGACGGGACTGCATGTGGCAGATATTGAACGTCTGCTGGTTGTCCTGCAGCGGTTAGTGGACGCTGGGGATAGTGTCGTGGTGATCGAGCACAATCTTGATGTGATTAAAACGGCCGATTATTTAATCGATTTGGGACCTGAAGGCGGCGATCGAGGTGGATGGCTTGTGGCCCAAGGTACACCTGAGCACATCTGTGAGACACAAGGATCTTACACGGGACAATATTTGGCGCCCATTTTGTTGCGGGATCGCGAACGAGCGCGAATAAAATGCAGCGTATGATGGAGAGGGATGATCTGCGTGGCTGGTATCGAAGATTTTGATAAACTGGATCTAAGGATCGGTACGATTTTATCGGCAAGAGCGCACCCAACAGCAAAAAAGCCTGCTTATCAGTTAGAAATTGACTTTGGGACACTTGGTATCAAGTGGAGTTCCGCACAATTGACCACACTCTATGCAGCCGATGACTTAGTTGGTCTGCAGATCGTCGCGGTCACTAACTTCCCACCACGTAAAATTGGTAGCTTTGTGTCCGAAGTATTGGTTCTCGGAGCATTAGAAGATCACGATGGAGTTATTCTTTTGACGACTGAACGTCCGGCCGCCCCGGGAGACCGCATTGGTTGAGAGCGTCATGGCATTCCACTTCAGATGCTAGAAGAGCCTGTTCAAAAAGGGTTGAGGTAAGATGCAAGCAGGGGTTTGGTGAAGTCTGGACATGCGCGCGGAGTGTACGATAGGTGGGACATGAGCACGCATGTCCAGCACAAGCCGAAGCCCTGCGCCGCAGAGTTCTCGACCCTTTTTGAACAACCTCTATAAGGAAGGTGTGAAGACTGCAATTACATCGACAACTTATCGATACATTTAAGGAACGATTACAATATGCGCATGATATTCCAGAAGAGGTTGCAAGACGTTCACCCCAAGAAGTGAGAAATGGGGTGATGCTAGGGAACTATGTGTGGTTTTTGGTTGAGGAAAAAGAGGGAACTTTTATATATGCATTTCTCGAAAAGGAGCGAATGAGTAGTACAGAATGGGAACTTTTACATCTCGTTTTGCTTCGCGAACAGGAACATGAGCAGGAAAATAGGTCCCAATGGCAAAATCGTTTGGTGAGCATTTTGCGGGAATCACCAGAGGCGTTTGCAGCGGCGATGCGCATCGAGGATGACCTGGAGGACATATCTGTGCCTTGGGCTTGGCCTGTATTTTTGATCTCTGTGCGCCCAAAAGATCGCACTGTGCAGAAAATCAATGCGGAAGTGAAACGGACGCTTGAGTCGCTTGTGCAAAATGTGGATGAAACCCCGTTTGTTGTGACAGATACGACCTTGCTTTTAGGTATATTTCCGATTTCGCCTAAAGATCGCGAACTGAATGAAGGGATCATGCAAGAGACTGCCTGTGCTCTAGTGGATGGATTAATCTCTGAATCCTTTGTCGAGGCGAGAGTCGTTTGGACAAGTGCGATTCGCAGCTTTCCTGAATTGTTGCGCACAGCACAGCGCATGCTTTATTTGACACTAACAGCAGAGCGGTTTGTTCCTGAACAGAGGGTGCTATCGTTACGTGGACTAGGGATGTATGAATTGCTTTACTCGATTAAACCGCAATTGGGTCAAGCTTATGCCGAGCATGTACTCCCACTGCCCGCACTGGCTACACTTGGGAATGAATTGGAGCAGACAGTCACGATGTTTATTGAATGTGATCTCAATATTAGCGAAACTGCGCGGCGACTTTACTTACACCGCAATAGCCTGTTATATCGCATCGAGCGCATTCGCGATCTTACTGGCTATGATATTAGGCGTTTTGATGATGCTGTGACCGTATGGAGTGCGCTGCTGCTAAGGCGGATGTAAGACATGTCAAGGTTGTCTTTAACGATCTATCCAAAATGGACCCGTCATCTTTGTATACGTTGCCATATAGTGTGATTGTTCAAGGGCAAGCTATACTTAAGGAGAAGTTTATCCGATGGAAGCTTGTGAAAGGGGAATCTTTTTTGGCAGAGGTCATTTTATCTCACATTTATAAAAGATATTCGGGGAATGTAGTTGCAGTTACAGATTTCAATCTGGACATTGCAGACAAGGAGTTTATTGTTTTGGTTGGACCCTCTGGTTGCGGAAAATCAACCACGCTGCGAATGATCGCTGGATTAGAAGAAATCTCGGATGGAGATCTCACGATTGACGGTAAACGCATGAATGATGTAGCACCAAAAGATCGCGATATTGCGATGGTGTTTCAAAACTATGCATTGTACCCACATATGACAGTGTATCAAAATATGGCGTTTGGGTTAAAGCTTCGCCATTTCCCTAAGTCGGAAATTGACAAGCGTGTGCGCGAAGCGGCACAGATTCTCGATATCGCACATTTGCTTGAGCGTAAACCAAAGGCGTTATCTGGTGGTCAACGACAACGTGTAGCTCTTGGCCGTGCGATTGTTCGTGAACCAAAGGCATTTCTCATGGATGAACCGCTTTCCAATTTGGATGCTAAGTTGCGCGTGCAAATGCGTTCTGAGATTAGTAAGTTGCATAAGCGATTGCAGACGACATTCATCTATGTGACTCACGATCAGACGGAAGCGATGACGATGGGAGATCGGATTGTCGTAATGAAAGATGGTCTTGTTCAACAAGTTGCTACACCGCAGGAAATATATAATCATCCACGCAATTTATTTGTTGCAGGCTTTATTGGCTCTCCTTCGATGAATTTTATTTCGGGGAAAATCGAAGAGTCGGGTCGCGAGATCAAATTTGTGTCTTCGGGAATGTCTTTGTTAATTCCTGAAGGTAGGTATGATGCGATTCGCCAAGAAGGGATTATCGGTAAAGAAGTCATTTTTGGCATTCGCCCAGAACATGTTCATGATGAACCCATGTATATCGAGACGTTTCCAGGGGGTGTGTTTGAGGCTCCGGTTGATGTGGTTGAACACATGGGTTCAGAGATGTACCTATTGCTTGATGTCAGTGGACAAATGGTTAATGCACGAATTGTGGCGCGCGGCGATATGCAGATTGGAACGAAGATGCGGCTTGCCATTGATATGGGTAAGATTCATCTGTTTGATAAGGAAACGGAGCTCGCCATTTTTTAATGAACTGGCAACGATATTATAGTACAGTAAAGGGATGATGTCCGGATTGGGCATCCTCTCTTTTTTCTT
>JAKACV010000018.1 GCA_021821085.1 Bacillota bacterium
CTTCTTATGAGTCGTACAGCGACTTTTTACAAGTCGTTGAACAAGCAGGATTGCGACAAGAGTGGCTCAAACCACTTCATATGACGATTGCTAAACTACACAACAAACATTAAGGGAGTGTGCCCACCATGGCCAAAAACATCCAATCAAACGAAGTAGCAGAAATGGACCTATTCGACGTATTGAATGAGGAAGAAAAGAAAGAATTGGGATGGGACGAGCCAGAAACATCTTGCTGTGCTGCACCCACTTCTAAAAAAACAGCGAAAAAAACACAGCCGGTTGAAGCAGAACCAAACGAGTATCCTGTGGATCGTGTGGTGTTCTACGCAGGCCACCGGATGAATGTTCCTGCTCGTACAATGAAAAAAGAAGACGTGCGCGCTTGGTTGGAAGAAACCTTTCCGGAACTGAGTGCAGAACGCACAGAGATGGTCTATGACGAGAAAACGGGCCACCTCATTCCCGTGCTCAAAGCGCACAAAAAAGGGGCGAAGACCATCGAAGTCTATCTAGAAGAACCTGAACAAACGTTGCCTGCGTACTATCGTTTGGGCAAAGGTGGGGATATCGAAGAAGTGCGCACCACGCAGGCCGGCCGGTTTGTGTTACCACTGGAAACGGCACTGGATCGCGCACAACACGTCCGAGTCTTCGGACAATATATCCCTAAAGTCGCGCTGCCGTCCGTTTCGTTTCTTAAAGAAATCGTCGATCGCTTTGTTGCAGAGCCAGATACGGAGCATGTAGCCTATCTTGTGTGGGATACAGACCACTATGAAGTGGTCTGGCCCACACAAAAGGCCAATGCGGTATCCGTGGTGGCAAGCGGTATGATGGAGACGGAAACGCGCTTCATCTGGATGCAGATTCATTCCCACGGTCGTTTAGACGCCTTTTGGTCAGGAACGGATGATGCCGATGAGGTGCGAACAGGATTATACGGCGTTGTGGGACGTGTACAAGACGGCATTCCAAGCGCTAAATTTCGGATGAGTGTAGGCGGTCGCTTCATGGATTTGCCTGAGACGGTTTGTTTTCGAGGGGATGTTCATGCAATTGTTTGGGGGTATCAACAATGGTAACTCCCATCCGTGTCTTGCACCCAGAAAAAACATTGCTGATCATCGTAGGCGTTGGGGGAACAGGCGGGTATGTGTTGCAGCAAGTCGCTCGCCTGCTTTATGCACTCAAAGAGCAAGGACAGAAGATTCCTTCTGTCCTGCTCGTTGACGGCGATGTCGTGGAACAAAAAAACCTGCTGCGTCAATACTTTTTGCCCCAAGATCTAGGAAAGAAGAAAGCGGAGGTGTTAGCACAACGCTATGCCCTCGCGTATGGGATTGACATTGTTGCCTATCCAGAGTATCTGGACGAGCAACGAACGATCACCGATCTGATCGCAAGTGTACACACGCCAGAAAGACCTTATGGTCGGGTGGAACCCATCACACCCGTGATTGTAGGCTGCGTCGACAATGCACCCACACGAAAGCTTTTGCACGAACAAGTGCACGCGCTTCGTGATGGGGTGTATATCGACAGTGGCAACGGCGGTGTGACGATTCCTGATGATCCGGAACACATCAGCCGATATCAGCTGGCGAAGATCAAAGCCACAGGCTGGGATGGACAAGTGGTCGTTGGGGTGAGAAGAAACGGACAGGACGTGATGCCGTTTCCAGGTGAAGTCTTTCCTAGCCTGCTTGAAGCAGACGAAGGAGAGACCCTGCCTAGTGAACAGCATTGTGGCGAGGTCGTGGTCTCACAACCGCAACGTCTCATGACCAATTTGATGGCGGCCACGAGTGTTCTGATGGTTCTACACACGCTGCTTCCCGACGGCACGTTGTTGCATCACCGCACCTTTTTTGACGCGCACAAAGGCTTTGTGCGGTCTGAGACGGCGATAGATCACGTGTTGGAAGTATCGATATAACCAGTCAAGGCCCTCTTTTCAAGGGGGCTGTACTTGGTTATACTGAAGGAAGGGTGAAACCATTGAAAAAAGATATCATGCACAAACCAAGACATGCACAAGATATTGTTCTCAAACATCTTATCCATGCTTTACCACATGATGCACTCGCTGCGTTAGGCATTGAAGGGGTTCATGTCGTGCAAGCACTTCCTACGGAATTTGATGAAGTTGACATCAAACAGAGCTTTGCCGATGTGGTCTTTGAGGTCGATGATGGGCGCATGGTACACCTTGAATTTCAGTCGACCAAAGAGCCGAATTTGCACCGTTTTTTACGCTATGACAGCTTACTTCATGAAAAGTATATACAGCCAATTCGAACCATCGTGCTGTATACATCAGGTGTGAAAGATGCACCTGAACAACTCGATGCAGGTACTCTTCAGTATCACGTGGAAAATGTATTTTTACACCACTTCGATGGTGATCATCTATTGGATGAGATTGAAAACCACATCCAACATGACGATTGGACCGACCAAGACCGGATACGATTAGCCTTTGCGCTGCATATGCGGTACGAGCGGATGACACAAGAAGAAGCGTTCGAACGAGTCATGCGACTTGTGCAAACAATCCCCGATCCAAGCGAACAGAATTTCACTACGACTGTTATTTTAGCCATCAGTGGTCGTATGATGACGAAGGAACAAGAAGATAGGCTGAAGGAGGCATTAAAAATGACCAATATTGTAAGGGAAATTGAGCAAGAAGCTAAAGAAGAAGGACGTAAAGAAGGACTTGAACAAGGACTTGAACAAGGTCACGAAGAGGAAAAAAGGGAAATCGCACGTATGTTGCTCAAACTCGGCGATTCAGTGGAAAAGATATCGAAAGCGACTGGTCTTTCAGCTGAAACGATCGAGCAATTGAAAAACGAATAGACAAAGCAAGATCAACACCGTCTACCACTGGGTAGGCGGTTTTTTGCTTGCTACATCAGCCACGTGGGCGTTCGAGATTAGGTAGAATGGAGAAAATGGAGGTGATCATTCATGCAAACGACGCATGATCTAAAAATATGGCCTGAGCATTTTCGAGCTGTGGCAAGCGGAGAAAAAACAGTCGAGCTACGAAAAGATGATCGAGGATACGAAGTGGGTGATGAGCTTCTGCTGCGTGAGTACGATCCAGATACTGCATCGTATACAGGATCTGAGTGCAGACGAAGGATCACATACATTGATCGCGGTGGACCGTGGCTCCATCAAGGCTATTGCGCACTCTCTATTGCAAATCAGGAAGAATCTACCGAAGCGCAACTGATGTTGTACCGATTGGCTCTCAAGGCAATCGCGACTGGTGAATTGGTTCGATGCGATACGTTGCAACATGCGCAATCTATAGCAAAAGATGCACTGATGCTCGTAGAATCTAAGCAAGTAGGTGTATGTCTTGAAACGTTGGATAGGTAGGAAAGCAGATATCGAACTTGCTCAACAAATCGCACAGACTTATCAACTCCACCCACTCGTTGCACGCATTGTAGCAGCGCGTGGTTATGACGTAGCATCTACACAAGCCTTCTTGTCTCCATCACGTGCACAACTTCATGATCCCTTGCTCATCCACGACATGCACAAGTCAGTAGCACGTATACAGGATGCGATTGTGCATAAGGAAACGGTGATGATCTTTGGTGACTACGACGTTGATGGCGTGTCATCGGTCGCGATTCTCGTCAAAGCCCTGCGCAAACTGGGGTTGGATCCCCTTTGGCGCGTTCCGGATCGCTTTTGCGAAGGCTATGGAATTCGTCCGCAAGCGGTCATCGACGCGAAGGAGCAAGGTGTCCATCTTATCGTCACTGTAGACAATGGAATCGCCGCACTCGAAGCGGCAGATCTTGCGCGTGCAAGTGGAATCGATCTCATCGTAACGGATCATCATCATATCGGGGATCAACTGCCTCACGCCTATGCACTTGTCCATCCAGCACTCGGCGATTACCCGTTTCCTGAGCTGTGCGGGGCAGGGGTGGCGTTCAAGCTCGCGCAAGCGTTACTTGGTGTCTTCCCGGAAGAACTACTCGAGCTGGTGGCGCTCGCTACGATTGCCGATCAAGTTCCGCTAATTGGCGAGAATCGTATCTTAGTCAAGGAGGGCTTACATCGGATCAACCTGTCTCCAAGCGTAGGGATTGATGCACTAGCTGATGTGGCTAACAGCAAGCAAGGCGTGACGTCAACACACGTGGCGTTCCAGCTTGCTCCTCGCATCAACGCGATCGGTCGTCTTGCCCATGCCAAGCGTGCGGTTGAACTGCTCCTTGCAGACGATCCACAAGAAGCACAACGTGTAGCGCTTGAAGCCAATGGACTCAATCAGAAGCGACAAGCGATTCAAGAGCGCATCTATCTGTCGGCGCTAGCTCAGATTGAAGAACACGCTTGGACGGATCAGACACTCGTTGTCGCAGGCGAATCGTGGCATGAAGGAGTCATTGGGATCGTCGCAGGGAAACTCACGCAAAACTTGTACAAGCCTACGCTCTGCCTATCGATCAAAGATGGCGTCGCCAAAGGCTCTGGACGTAGCGTACCTGGCGTAGATCTCTATGCACTATTGCAAGCAGTACAAACAAAAACAGGCGTGTTGACCGCGTTTGGCGGCCACGCAGCGGCGACCGGATTCTCCTTGCCTGCTGATCGGATCGACGACTTACGCATCGCGTTTGCAACCGTGGCACAGGATGTGCGGGTGGACGCTCATATCGATGCAGACGCACCGTTACACTTACATGAGTTGACGCAACCATTCATCGCCGATCTGAAGCGGCTTGAACCGTTTGGCCAAGCGAATCCAGAGCCTATTTTCTTCTTGCGCGATGTACACATTGGAGATGTACAGACGATGGGCGCACAACAACAACACCTACGCGCACGCGTGAAAGAAGGCACTGGACGTGGCTATTCACTAGTAGCGTTTGGAGAAGGGGGGCGTGTCGCAGAATGGCTGGAACGGACCAAACGTCATTTACTCGTCAATGTGGAGGAAAACCGCTATCGGGACATGGTGCAGATTCAGATGCGATTGGTGGAGGCGAAATGATGCATGGAGCGAATTCTGCGAGAAATCACCGCTATCCTGTACGATCAACCCGCAAAATATGGTGTGCTAAAAACCGGTCTAACTAAGCCTGGTAGATCTTCACCCGCACTTCCTCGTTGCAGATACAGCCGTCCGGGTACAATGCGTCTCTGATCTTTCGCAGGCTTTTCATATGTACGTTCATACGGTAGGTCTCTTTCTTTTTGGCTTCATAATCGATATCATAAACGCTTGTGTTGGCCGCACCGAGTCTGGTGAGAAAATTATGGACTTGCGGAACGAGCGGGCCTGTTATGGTTAACCGAAACGTATTAGCACCAGTCCTGCGGAAATGGCTGTGCGTGTCAATATAGCCGCGCACAAAGTGTACAGAGTCTCGAAATGGCAGAGCGTCCCTGCATAAATGGTCAAATGCAATAATCAGATCATCCTCATAACAGCGCAAATATTTAGCAGGTTTTGATTTTTTAGCCGGATAAGAACTCACCTGCAGATAGGATTGAATGATTGCAATTTGCTCCTTGTCACTTTTTGTGATGCGCAAAAACCATCGGCTTCGATTATTTTTGGGACGAACCACTTTAGTGCGGGAAACCAATGCGCCGAGCAAATAGTCGTCAATGTGTGTATATCCGCATGATTCGTGATAGATATCCAGAAATTCAGATACGGCATTGTCAAACGATCTATACTGCTCAACCAGATCATCAAAAGGTGGCAGGGTGGTTCTTACTGTTTTTGAACGATATTGGCGCGGTCGTGGCAGTTTATGTGTTTCTTCCCATATGTCCGCTAAAATTTTATAAATAGGATCGTCAAATTGCACATAGACAGCTCCCGATAACAGATTGACAATAGTGTACACGTTTTACGCCAAGTTTGCATTATTTCAAAAATGTTATAAATTCCGCATCTAAAAGGTTTGAAATATAAAGCGCTAATACCGCACGAAAGGTTAATCAGATATTAATAATCCTAATTTTTAAGCATATCATCTAAAATTATAAAATTTTAAAACAATAAACACCTCAACTTCTCGTAATATACATTTCATGATACGTGCCTCATGATACACAAGTATATTGTGTATCATGAGGTTAATCCTCTGAAATCCGCATGGATAAAAGGCTCACGGACATTTTTTCGACGCTTAGAAAGGCACTGAGAGCATCGTTGTGATTTATACAGAACATACCGGTTGCTAATAACCGTTATGTACGATTGCCGTAAATTGATAATTAAAAACATATAACAATCTGAATCCCTAAGAAAATCATTTTTCAGGACGTCTAAAATCTGTTATGATAATAATTAAATAATATTTTGATCGAATAAGGAGGGTGTTGTAGTGGCATATAAAATCAGCATAAGCGTATCTGACGAGATAAAAACACGCTTGGATGATTACCGTTTTGAGAACAGGATCGATAAATTCCAAACGGCAGTCTTGGATGTTTTGGAAGCTGGCCTTATTTCCATTGAAAGAAATAAACAAAACAAAAGTAATGATGCTTCGGCATCAAGCGAGCATGAAACAACAATCATACAAGATGGCGATCATCAAAGCGTATAAGCGTAAAGGAGGCGAATATTTATGGAATTCGTTCAGCCGATTCGCGACAGGAAACAAATCGATGCGATGAAAAAAATCTTATACGCCACGAACAAGCGCGACTACTGCCTGTTCGTCGTTGGAATCAATAGCGGTCTGCGGATCAGCGATTTACTGGCGCTTTCTATTGGCGATGTGGTGAACGGGAAGAAAATCAAGGATCGAATCGAAATTAGAGAACAGAAGACAAACAAGACCAAAGACTTTCCACTTGGCGAAGTATCTAAGAAGGCGATTCGCGAATACCTCATCGACCGATTTGAGCGATTGGATCAGGCACGACCTGACGAGCCGTTATTCATGTCCAAAAAGGGCGGACCAATCCAGCGCGGTCAAGCATGGAAAGTGCTCAACCAGGCAACGGATGCGATTGGGATGAAAGAGCGGATCGGCACCCATACGCTGCGTAAAACGTTTGCGTATCATGCGTATACAGCCGGGGTGGACGTAACAAGGATACAAAAGCTACTGAATCATTCAAGTCCGTCGGTCACGCTGGCGTATATCGGGATTACGCAGGAAGAACTTGATCATATTTATTTGACGCTGGATCTTTGATTGAGGAAGGAATAAAAAAGATTACACATCTCTTAATTAGGAGAGATGTGTAATCTTTTTGTGATGCTCTATGACGAAAGGCTTTCTCTTCGTCATCTACCCCATATTTTTCACTCTGCTTACGTTTTAGGTAAACAGAGTACATATTTTTATTAACATGTATTATTATACCACAAAAAATCGTACACACAAGCCAATCAAATCATTAACTTACCGAAGAATCATAAAACGTAGACGCGCAATCTCGCGTGAAGTATAATACAAACAAGAACACGTGTTCTTGTTTGTTTGTCGAAAGAGACGACATCATTCGTCGGCTTTTGACAAACAAACATTATTTTTTTAATGAAAATCTTGCAAGATACACCGTCGAAATGTTTTAATAGAATCAATAAATGGAAAGGCCCCATGCCAATTGACATGGAACCATCCACCGTGCAGCATCGGTTATCCCAAGACCTTTGCTTCACGTAGATCAAGGAAGCCAAACCTTCCAAGACCGTATATGTCAGATTCTACACGAAAACAGAAATTCCTGCATCCTCTGACACATTGGCTAGGAAAAAACGACTTTCTTGGTTGATTGATTTAGAACCAAGGAAGTTGTTTTTGTTTATAAAAAAATGACAAACAAAAAGTGAGATCCGAAGATTTCCGCCCGAAGATCTCACTTACACTTAAAAAGATTTTCGTAATGATTTTCGTAATGATTTTCGTAATGATTTTCGTAATGATTTTCGTAATGATTTTCGTAATGATTTTCGTAATGATTTTCGTAATGATTTTCGTAATGATTTTCGTAATGATTTTTGTATGCATTGCTATATGTCATGATACCATTCGTGTACATGTACTTTCAAGCTGTTTGCATATAAAAATCATTTCAAAACGAATAGAAAAGGAATGATTTTTTATGATTTTTGTAAATCAGTGTTTAAAACTAATAAAATTTCTTCTTACACTTGAAGATTTGAATTTCGAAAAAAATCAACGTCCGATAATATACATTATGTAAACTAATAAATAAAAAAAGAAGGCGATGCCTTCTTTTTTGGATTCACTCGTTATGGCAGTGTCTCTCTCTGTTCTGTTGCATCTTTCTTGCGAAATACTTCATAAAATCTTTCGTATTTACCCGGTTGTACGGCCGGTACGATCTGTTCTTTATTTGTATCACCCATGCGTGCATTGTCATGATTAAAATCATTTTTACTACGTTGCGTATTGTTTGAATTCTGACGTTTACTCGTTCGATCTGTTGAACGTGCGCGATATTTTTGACGGTACTCCTGTAATTGTTGTTCCGACTTAATGTTCGTTCGCGACCAATCCGTTAACACGGTATCTACATAGCGAAAATTATAGACACCGGCTAAAACAGATTCCCTTAACGCTTCAATGATCATCCATTGTGGATATTGATCCTCATCTACCCACTGCATGATTTGCTCGTATTCAAGTGGCGACAAAAGTCTGCCAAATTCCTCCTCAAAACGGGTATAGACAGAGGCCGTTGTATTAGATCTATTTTCCAATCCAAGTACTCTTTCAATTAAGGGGCGCAGACTCACCCGATCATTTTTGTGTTGCAGCAGACCTTGTCCCATAATACCTTGAAGTATGACGGCAATTCGCTCTTTAGACAAACTCATACGCCCGGCTAAATCATCTAAACGTGGGAATGAATGTTCAATCTGTTGAGAGGCTACTATGTGAAGGATTATGAGGAATTCCTCATCACTTAGACCAATAGAATGATAGCGACGAAATAGAATATATGGGAATGTAGCATAACTTTCCTCCAACGCATCTAGAGCCTGGTCGAGGGGTTTACTGCTCACGAAGTACCACCTCCGTTAACAAGTATACCATTCTACTTTGAGCGCTTGTAGAGGAATTTTTTCAAGAAAAGGAGATTAACAACGATAGGTCTCTCCCCTATTATTGTCAAATGAACGAGTCGTATAGTGTGCTCTGACTTTATTACAACTTAGCTGAGTTCGCTCAGGCAACTTGACACGAGCATTTTGCGCTGTCCTCATTTTTTCAGAAACGAAACCTTTTAAAGGCTCTTTTTGAATAAATTTGCGCCTCGGGCGGTCACGCATACCGATCCCCTGCTCAAACTGCTCAAACATGGCTACGCCAAACACGCTACGGGCCCAGTATGCGTGACCGCCCGTAGCGTGTTTTGGTTTCAACTATTTACTTTCATCGCTACTCGTCGAAAAAACCAGGTGTCTCTATGGATATAAGCGATACAATAAACGCGGGAACGGAATTGTTTCTCGAACATGCTCAAGCCCACAAATCCAAGCTACCGTGCGTTCTAGACCAAGTCCGAAACCAGAGTGTGGTACGGACCCATACTGACGTAAATCCATGTACCAAGCGTATGCTTCCGCGGGTAGTTCATGCTCTGCAAAACGTGATGCAAGTAATTCTGCATCGTCAATTCGCTGTGAACCACCAATAATTTCTCCGTACCCTTCCGGGGCTAATAAATCTGCACACAAAACAACTTCTGGACGATCAGGGTCTGGTTTCATGTAGAATGCTTTTATTGACGTAGGAAATCTCTCGATAAATACAGGACGCGAATAGTGTTCAACGATTGCTGCTTCATGTGGAGCGCCAAAATCTTCTCCCCACTGAATCGAATGACCATCGTTTTGCAGTAGCTCAATTGCCTCGTCATAGGAAATACGCGGGAATGGAGCAATCGCGTTTTCAAGCGCCGGTATATCTCTGCCAATTGCTTTAAGTTCAACTTGGCATTTTGTTAACACATGGTGCACAATATGTTGAATTAATTGTTCTTGAATATCTAAACTTTCTTCATGTGTCGTATAAGCCATTTCCGGTTCAATCATCCAAAATTCAATCAAGTGGCGTCTTGTCTTGGATTTTTCTGCTCGAAATGTAGGCCCAAAAGAGTATACACGTCCTAATGCCATAGCAGCCGCTTCCATATAAAGTTGACCGCTTTGTGTAAGGTATGCATCGCGATCAAAGTATTGGGTGTGAAAGAGATTTGTGGTTCCTTCACATGATGATGGGGTCAGAATCGGTGGATCTACTTGAGTAAAATCACGGTCGTCTAAAAATTGGCGAATGGCTTTGATGATTTCGGCACGAATTTTCAGAATGGAACGCTGCCTTGGACCACGAATCCATAAATGACGATGATCGAGTAAAAAGTCGACTCCATGTTCTTTCGGTGTAATGGGATAATCATGCGTTAGATGCAATACTTCTAGATTTTGAACCTGAAGTTCCACACCAGAAGGAGCGCGATCGTCCTTCACCACTACGCCAGTCACTCTCAATGAGCTTTCTTGCGTGAGTGAAGTCGCAAGAGCAAATACGTCATCTGAAACCTCAGTTTTAGCTGCAACACCTTGAACAAATCCAGTGCCATCGCGTAACTGTAGAAATGCTACCTTCCCTGATGAGCGCTTGGTGTGCAACCAGCCTTGCACGACTACAGTTTCATCAATGTGTTGACCCAGATGTTGAATAAGTACAGATTGAAGCATCGATATACGCCTCCGAACGAATTTATGCATATAGAAAACTAGGTTCATTGTAAAAAGAAACCTCCTACAATGCAAATCATTGTAGGAGGTTGTGAAAAACGCGATACTTGCTCAATTCGCAATTTGTTCAACCTTTGATGATGGGTTCTCACGCGTTATCACTGAGGATTCTTTACATCGATTTAACCAATCTCGAAAAATGTCACCATCGATGCTTTCCGTCGCAACGACATATTCTGCATAGGTTCGCAGTTCCTCAGCGAACGGGAGAAGTTCTTCATGTGTTCGGTGTTCAATCTCAGAAAGGATAAACCGTACTTCCTCATCGAGAATGCCTTCTGGCAAATGTTCTTCGGCAACAATCCCTATGCGACTCAGTCCACACATGACCTCTGTACGGGCGATTCGGCTAGCTTGTAAGAAGTCATTTTGTGCGCCAGTCGAACGGTTGTGAAACACAAGACTCTCTGCCACAGCGCCACCAAGTGCAACAACGATTTGTTGATCTAATTGTTCCTTTGTGTAGAGATAACCATCGGTTTCAGGGATTTGACGAACAAAACCCAATGCGTTTCCACGTGGTGCAATTGTAATATGCGATACAGAATAAGAACGCATCATTTCAGACGCAATTGCATGTCCTAGTTCGTGCACAGCTACTCTATACAGTTCATCATTCGTCGGGTGACGACCCGTCTTTTCCCCCATTAGTACTTTGTCTACGGCGTCTCGAAAATATGCTTGAGTGATACGAGAGGAATTATCCCGCAACGCGATAATCGCAGCTTCGTTACATAAGCTTTCTAACTGAGCCCCGGAAAAACCATATGTTTCACGAGAAATATGTTCCAAATCAACATCTTCATCGAGTGGTTTATCTTTTGTTTGAATTCGTAAAATGTGAAGACGACCTTCTTTGTCAGGAAGGTCAACTCGAATCTGGCGGTCAAATCGCCCCGGTCGCAATAGCGCGCTATCTAGAATATCAGAACGATTCGTTGCGGCGATGACAAGAACCATAGGGCTTTGTGTAGTTTGCATGCCATCCATTTCCGTCAGCAATTGATTTAGTGTTTGGTCGTACTCTTGATGGCTGTGTGCGCCTCGTTTGCCGCCGACAACATCAATTTCGTCAATGAATACAATAGCGCTGTCTTTACCTTCTTTGCGTGCACTTTGACGTGCGCGACGAAAAATATCCCGTACGCGTTGTGCCCCGACTCCAACGTACATTTCTACGAATTCACTGCCTGATGCCGAGATAAATGCTGAATCTGTATAGGTTGCGGCTGCTTTTGCCATGAGTGTTTTACCAGTACCAGGTGGCCCTGTCAGAAGAATCCCCTTCAATGGTCGGATACCCAGGGAACGAATTTTTTCACGGTAGCGTAAAAAATCGAGCGCCTCCATTAATTCTCGTTTTGCATGATCTTGACCACCGATGTGATCAAAATTGATCGCATGACGCACAGCAGCTTCTTTTGAACCAGTTGGAGCCATCATTTGTCGTCGTTCCATTAAAGTATAGATGGCAAAGCCGACTGCTAGTAAGAGTAAAACTGGCAAAACGTTAATCCCGATGACCGCTAAAAAAACAACTAAGGCAACGGCAACACCAATGAGCCAGTCCCTCACAGTCCATTCCCCCCAAGCGCCCTATTCGTATAAGGCACAATACTATAAAAATAACTTTTGTTTTGGGTCAGTTGGATGAAGATATCCTGACTATTCATCGTCACGTAACAGGTGATGTGCTGTTCTTTTGCGGACGTTTCGAGTTGGTGTATCATCGTAACATAGGTACCCTGAGCAATCCCTTGATACAAAATAGGTTGGAAGTTTTCAAAAGCTGTAGTGAGCGATGGGGATGGGTGATCCTTTAAAATAATATTAATAGAGCCGCCTAAACTTGCTGCGACTTCACTTTGTATTTGCGCATACGTTGCTTGAAGATCCTGGACAGGACCTAATGCGACTGTGACAAATGGTGTTTGAGAGGTTGCATTCACTTGCACGTCCTGTACTTGCGGGATGTGTGAAAGATTAGTTTTCAGTGGTTGAATAATATCATATGTGCGATAGACTTGTAGTCCTCCAAATAGCACAATGAAAGTAAGAAGAAGTGCAGCAAGTGCCGGTAAAATGCGGATCCTCGACAAATGAACCACTCCTCCTTAAACGATCTAGTAAGAGTATATCATTTATCGAGGCGAAGATCAGCCCGCAAAGTAGACCAGGAACACATAGAAGTTCCTATGGTGCGTGGATTATCCCACTTGTGGGAAATGATTCGTTTGAAAATAAAATAACAATCGACCAGTGTACATGTCTACATAGGTAAATAAGTATCCGCCATTTGTGAGATGCGCCGTAATTTGCCATACCGCATTCCCACTTGCTTTCGTGGATAAGGGTGTATTGAGACTTTTATCCACGATCCCGGGAAGTGCGGATACTATTCGTGTTATGGGCTTGTGCAATGCTTCTACCGCTTGAATCGCACGTGTTTGCGAGACGGTTTGACTTTTATACACAATCGTCGCTTGTTGATTTCGGACAAAAACGTACAACTCTCTTCCGAGTGCATCAGTACCTGTTACGGTCACGTCCATAGGTTCACCCGTATAAATCTGTGCACTCTGGACATGTTGTAAAGGCGTATGATCAAGGGCAAATAAGGTAGCCGTCTCTACTGCCGAGTTTGTGGATGTTAGAAGAGGCAAGATCCGCACGGTCAAGATGATGACAAGACACATCATGATCACTACAATGCTCAGTAGTGTAAATGTAACTTTATGTCTCATACGTCTGTCCTATAAATGGTTACTGTGTATTTTCCAGGTTGATCTGCTTTCGCTAATCCAAAAATCACATCTTTGTCTTTTAGATTTCGGTTTAGAAAGTCGATGAGGACATAGAGTTCAGTAGATCCTTCAACTTCCTTTACTGCTACGATCCGATTAACTGGTTCCATAAATAGTTAAAATCTCTCCTCACAATGTGAGTTGCCATGAATTTAGTGTAACAAGGCTTTGACCATTTGTAAAATCAAAGTGAACTGGTGTGACACTTACCTTTCCTGCTTCAATGGCATGTACGTCTGTGTCTTGTTCATTGTGAACTTTAACAATTTTCCCAGCCTGCCAATAATAGTTTCTTCCAAGTGGGTCAGTACGCCGTTCATACGCATTTTTGTATTTGCGCACGCCGATTCGAGTGACCACGATGCCTTTTAATTCATCATAAGGTAAAGGTGGAATATTTACATTTAAATAAGTATCTGCAGTTAAACCGTGTTGAATCACTTGATGCGCTAAGTTTTCCGCGATCCGAACGCTTGCCGTAAAGTCGAACGGTGGTTTTGTCACGGATAGCGCAATTGCCTTGAAACCTTGCAATACAGCTTCCGCTGCGGCTGAAGCTGTTCCTGAATAGACGATGTCAAGACCAAGGTTTGCGCCGCTGTTTACCCCACTTAAGACTAAGTCAGGTGCGTCTTCGCAAAGCGCGCCAAGAGCAAGTTTTACACAATCAGCAGGTGTACCGTTCACTTGATATGCGCGGATGCTAGAGCCTAAATGAACTTCATCCACATGTAGTGGTTTATGCAAGGTAATCGAATGACTTGTTGCACTTTGCTGGCGATCTGGCGCTACCACCGTCACAGTAGCAAAAGAAGCGAAATGTTTTGCCAGGGTTTGAATGCCAGAAGCGTGGATTCCATCATCATTTGTAATTAATACACGCATTTGTACGTAGTCCTTTCTCTATTGGCATAACCTACGTCTCATGTAATGGAGAAGGGTCGGTGATACTAGGCGCAGAGGAGGTGTCAAACGACATGAAAAAAGACAGATCTCCGCATTTGCCCAACCCAGACCACGATCTTCTGTTAAAAATGCCTGATCTTGTATTTGGATTCGAAGTGGAACGATTAATCCCTGATGAATCAAGATTATATCGTTATATGTTCGATCAGACCTTCAATCGTTGGTGAACGGGAAATTTTTTGACTGCCTCTTCTGCTTCATAAAGGATTTTTTCCTTGTCTAATGTTTGCAGTTGACGGTTGCGCAGCAGAGCTTTACCTGCTACAAACACATCTGTTACATCCCCGCCATGTGAACTGTAGACGGCGTGAGATAATAAGTTATGACGTGGATAGTAGCGGGGTCCACTGATGTCAATGAGTTGGAAATCAGCTGGTGCACCTGGTATTAAGGTGCCCAAACCATCTTCTAAAAATAGCGTTTTTGCTCCTTCGCTTGTTGCCATGCGAAGCGCAGTATGTGCGTCAATGACGGTAGCGTCTTGTTCTACACCTTTATGCAATAATGCTACCAAGCGCAACTCTTCATACAGATCCAATTTATTGTTGCTCGCGGCGCCATCTGTTCCAAGGCCAACAACAACGCCGTGTTGTAAGAGCTTTGCTAGCGGGGCAATTCCACTCCCGAGTTTTAGATTACTTCCGGGATTGTGCGCAACGTGTATGTGGTTTTGGGCAAGCAATTCGATGTCATGATCGGTGAGGTGGACACAGTGTGCGCCTATCACACGATGTTCGAATAACCCGCTTTTGTAAAGCGACTCTACAGGTGTTAGGTTATACGCTGCGAGCGAATCAGTGACCTCTTTTGCCGTTTCTGCGATATGAATTTGCAACGGGACATCTATCCGCTCAGCCACTTTCACGACATGTTTCAGATAGTCAGGAGGACAGGTATAAGGCGCATGTGGAGCTAACGTTGTGCGAATACGTCCATCCCCTGCTCGATCATACGTCTGAATAAACATCTCGGTTTCACGCAATTTATCTAATGATGAATCATCCAAACCGATGAGTCCACGTCCTAAAACTGCGCGCATTCCAGCTTCGATAGTCGCCTCGGCGACGCGATCCATGGATGCATACATATCGGTAAAGGTGGTAGTACCAGTTTCGATCATCTCCATCATGGCAAGTTGAGTTCCGATTTCAATATCCTTTGGAGTTAGAACTGCTTCTGCAGGCCAAATCATATCGTTCAACCATGCATGTAATGGTAAATCATCAGCATATCCACGTAAGAGAGACATCGCTGCATGTCCATGTGTATTGATAAATCCAGGGAGTAATAGTCGATTTTCTCCGTTGATACGCTCATACGACGCGTCACAGTGTGGCGCCATCCCAACCCCAATTTGTTCGATGGTGCCAGCATTGAACAGCATGTAACCTTTTTCCACATAAGTTTGATGAAGTCCATCAATGTATGCCACGTTTTCGATGAGCCATTTCATGAACTGATCTCCTTTAATTTTAACCAATACGGTGGATTACATATTTCCTGCAGAACTCTGACATGTGCAAGAAATACCGGTTTCAAGTGTAGCGATTGCTTCAAAAAATAGCTTGCGCATCAAATGTACATTTTGGGCCATTTCATCTAATACTTCCTGATGAGTAAGTGGTGCGCCCGACATCCCAGCACAATAATTTGTAACCATGGCGACAGTTGCATAACATAATCCACGCTCCTTGGCAAGGACCGTTTCCGGAATTGATGTCATCCCGACCACATCTCCCCCAAGTTGTGCGAACATCCGAATTTCAGCAGGCGACTCAAATCGTGGTCCTTCTGTACATACATAGGTACCACCAGGCGCGGCGTGGATCCCTAATCGTTCGGCTGTTTGACTGAGATGGTGACGTAGTCTTCCGCAGTAAGGATCCGTCATATCAGTATGCGTTACGGGTTCTCCATCTTCAAAAAAGGTCAACGGACGATTTTTTGTAAAATCGAGGAATTGATCTACAATCACAAGTGCCCCCGGAGGCAATGTTTGTCGCATACTCCCGACTGCGGCAGTTGCTAAAATCTGTTTCACTCCACTATCAACGAGCGCCTGGATATTTGCCTTGTAATTGACCTGATGTGGTGGAACATGATGTGCTTTTCCATGACGGGGCATAAATGCAATCTGTTTTCCTTTGTATTCTCCAATGGTGCAATGAGCTACACCGTACGCAGTTTCGATTTGTTCTTCATGAGGATTATTTAGTAAAGCGGGATCATAAACTCCAGTTCCTCCGATGATTGCATAGTCCGCGTGAACCATATGTAGATTTGCTCCCTTCGATTTGTGCTTTCTTGCTATTATACCGTTTATTCAATTCCCAAGTAGTATGCGAGCGCTTGCAATTCTGTCGTAACATCTGTATTACGTAAATGGACACCTTTAGGGATATGTAGGTTTACTGGTGCGAAATTCAAAATCACTTTGATACCTGCTGCGACAAGGGCATCGCAGACTTCTTGGGCTGCCGCGGCAGGAACGGCGATGATTCCCATTTGCAACTGACGTTCGAGACACACTTGTGGCAGTTCATGTACATCAATTACCGTTAATGTACCCACGGTACTTCCAATTTTCTGTGGATCAGTATCGAATATCGCAGAAATTTTAATCCGTTCGGATTGGAAACGGGCGTAGTTTGATAGAGCGATACCAAGATGTCCAGTGCCAATCAATGCAACTCCAATATGTCGATCTAAATTCAGGATTTGTCTTAACTTCCAATCCAGATAAGTAATATCATACCCAACCCCCTTGCGCCCAAATTCTCCAAAAGAGGCTAAGTCCTTTCGGATTTGGGCAGGGTTTAAGTCGAGATACTCGCCCATTTCTTGTGATGACACAGTTAACACGGATTGTTCTTTAAGTTCTTGTACCAATCTTAAATAAATGGGCAAGCGGCGAATGACAGAGGGCGAGATATGCAACTCTTTATATGCCATCCCATAACCTCCTGAAGGATAAATGTAGGTAGCTCATTGATGCGTGAAGGGGTATTGTGTTGGCTCGAAAAATTTCAATGCTTGAGAACACGTCTCTTGTAATGTCCCTTCAACTACTTGCGGATCAGGCAGTGAACGAATAAACATACGTCCGTAGCGCGTTTGTGTAATTCGCTTATCTAGCACAAAAACAGCTCCGCGATCTGTCTTCGAACGAATTAGACGACCAAATCCTTGAGTGAATCGTATGACAGCTGCTGGGACACTATAGTCAATAAATGGGCGTTTACCAAGTCGCACTAAGAGTTCGCTACGAGCTTCGACAATGGGATGCGTTGGTACTGCAAAAGGCAACTTGACAATCACCAGACATGATAAATCATTCCCCCGAATGTCAATTCCCTCCCAAAAGCTATTTACACCAAATAAGACAGCTCGGTCTGCTCGACGAAATGTTTCAATCAAATAGGTTTTGCGATGATCGTCAAACCCTTGTGCTAAGACAGTGATACCGCGTTCCTGCATGCGTTGCCGCTCGCTATGATAGGTTTGAATTAACATTTGGTGCGATGTGAATAAGACGAGGGTACGTCCATTGGCCGTTGTGGCGATGTCGGTAATCGCTTTTCCAATCGCAGATTGAAATTCATTTTGTTGTTTACTATCAGGCAAGTCTGTCACTACACATAATAGCGCCTGGCGCTTATAGTCAAACGGAGACGACACGATTTCCGTTTTTGCTTTGCCTTGTATGACTAACTGGTTCATTCCAATGCGATCAAGAAAATAATGAAATGAGTTTGCAACGGCTATGGTCGCCGATGTGAGAACGACCGATTGTTTCTTTCGGAATAGTTCTTGTAATAGTACGTCTGAGACGCTTAGTGGTGCTAGATGGAGAGAGATACGGCGCGTGTCGCGTTTTGTGTTCACTCCGATCCATCCTACAAATTGATCCGGAGATAATCGTAATAATAACACATCTGCGCAAATCGTTATGCCTTGCTGCAATTCGCGTGCATATCCAAATAAATCTGCAATTTTTCGATGAAGTGAATCTGGTAACTCCGCGTCTTCGGATAGGATGGCATATGCAGATGAGGCCTCCGCAAGGAGAGTTTGACAGATGTTGATATCTGTCGCAGCGCGTATAACAGGATCATAAGCTGGCATTCCCGTGCGTTCATGAGTTAATCGCCATTCTCCTTGTGAAATGTTAACCGCGTTTGTATATTTTGTAATCGTATGAAATAACGTTTTGACATCTTGCGCTGTGCGGAGTAGTGCGCGTCCGAGTTTGTTTACAATGGCCGCAAACGCTTGTCCGTCCTCACTTCCGTTTTGTGAATTTTGTTGAATTGTTCGTTCAGCATCATGTAATAAACCATTTCGTGCATTCAACAGTCGTTCGAGTAAGCGATGCAGATCAGATTCTGTTATTTCTGCGCCTAACTGTTTCGTTGCAACTTCTTCAAATTGATGCGCTTCATCGATAATCAATCGGTCATATGCCGGTAGAACGCGTGAGTCTGCTTTAATATCAGATAATACAAGCGAATGATTCGTAAGAATTAAGTCCGACTTTGCTGCCTTGTGGCGCGCTCGAAAGTAGTAACAGTCCCTGAAAAATGAACAGTGTTTTGCCATACACGAATTTGTATCGCTCGCGACATCGCGCCAAAAGAACTCTTCTCGCTCAGTAAATGCAATCTCTTCCCGATCACCAGTTGCCGTATCAGTAAGCCAAACTGCAAGTCTTAAATCAAAATCTCGTTCATGGAGAGGTAACGTTTGGATTTCATGAACATTGTGATTGAGTTTTCGCATGCAAATATAATTGTTTCTACCCTTTAAGACAGCAGATGCTACCTCGTGTAAAAGTGGTTCTAAAACAAGCGGCACGTCATGCTTATGCAATTGTTCCTGCAGAGCAATCGTGTGCGTAGCGATGACAACCTTCTCCCCTCTCGTTTTTGCAAAGAGAGCACTTGGAAGAAGGTATGCCAATGATTTCCCCGTCCCCGTCCCCGCTTCGACAATTAAATGACTATCTGTGTCAAGTGCAGTTGCAACAAGTTCCATCATGTGTTCCTGACCCTGTCGGATTTCATAAGGAAAAGAACCCATTTCTTTAAACTGTGTTCGTAACGTTTCAAGGCTTTTGCTTGCTAAGTCGCCTGTGGAGATTCGATGAGGGGTTTGTGTAGTAGATTCCACAACTTCATCGTTTATTGCTGTAAAAGCCAGGTCTTCGATCACTTTCATTCGTGATGTCGTATGCTCTCTTGTTTCTTGAACAGAAAGTAAGAACTCGGCAATGCGCGATACGGCAGTCCCAAGTGTAGCCGTTTGAATGAAATGAAGAGTGATACTTGGAAGCGCACGCAACCTTTCGATAAGTACTTTGGCTACTTCCACTCTCATGTCCACATGCGAATGTTCAGACGTATCCTGCGGAAATAATGCAGTAAAAAGTGCGCTGAAATCTTTTTGTGCGAGTTGTGGATACAATACCCCACTTAACCAGGAGCAAAAGAGCGTGTTGTCTTCACTAATTGGTAAATACCCACTCAGATGCGCAATCTCATCTAACTGTTCTTTCTCATTGCGGTCAAATAAAAAAATAAAATGATTTTCGGACCATTTAAGACAATGAATCCAAGCGAGTTCAAACGAAGCTACTTCGATTGTCTGTCCTTCGAACGTTACCACATATTGTCCGTACTGTTGTTTTGCTATTTTCATCTCTGAACGAAATTGTGAATCGCCAAAGCGAAGTTGACAGAGAGAGAGCGAATCAACCTCGCGTTCTCCTGTTGTGCTTTCGCTTAAGGTAAAATCAACAACGATGTACTGCAACTGAGTTCCTCTTTTCAACATACGCAACTAGACGTGATCCACGAGTTAAGCTTACGTCGTAGTTTCAGTATCGGAGAGCAATGACGTACTGTCAATCCCAGATGCAGGGACAATTTCAGTAGATGCTGTAGGTTCTGATAAGATCGGTGTTTCTAAGGCATGTTGGCGCATTGCCACACCTAAAAAGACGAGGGCGGATTCTTGTGTTCGATCTAGCGCTAGTGAGCTATGCAGGTAGCGTTTGGCACGATCAATGTCTCCTTGTTCAAGGTACATACGTCCTATCTCAGAGAGACCTTGCGCTCGCACTTTATATCGTTCATCTCGAACGAGTTTTTGCAGTAGAGCGCGTGCAGTCATAAGTTTTCCGCGATGACTTGCGATGCGAGCCAGTCCAATCACTGCTTGTAAAGATTGACCAAATGTATGAATATGATGTTCAAAACATTGTGCGGCTTCATCAAATCGCTTATCTGCGTATAGTGCCCAGCCCAGTCGTTGCAACGAGGCTTTTGTTCGCGTAAGCGTGGCTTGTTTCTTAAAAAAGATGATCGCTTCTTTTGCATTCCCTCTGTGTAATGCAATTTCCCCCAGTACTCCATAATAGGCAGACATTTTGCGCCCTTGTATAGTCACTTCACGAAGGACTGCTTCAGCTTCATTAAGACGCCTCAAACTTACTAAAATGGTCGCCATTTCAATGGCAACCTGCACGTGTTTAGGAGCTAAGTCACGAGTTTTTTGATAGGCTTTGCAGGCGGTAGAAAAATCTCCTTTAGCATAGAGCGCGGCGCCATATAGTCGCCACGCATCAATATCCTGTTTGTCAAGAGACAAGACTTGCGCTGCACTATTTTGTGCTAATGAATAATCACCGAGCAAGTATGCACAAACGGCGCGATTAAAAACAGCGTCACTGTATGTGGAGTTGATTGACAGAACTGCGTTTAATTCCTTTATGGCACTGCGCGGATTGTTTTGTCGCATGTACATCTGAGCGCGCGTATCGTGAACAGCAGCGCGCAATACATGGTCTGTAGCTGTTTGTTGAACGATATCCAAGTGAGTGTTTACTTCCTCGTATGCTCCTGTAGCAATGAGACTAATGGCAAGATACAGTCGCGCGACAACCATATCAGGATCCATGTCCACTATTTTTTTAAATTCATCAATGGATTCGTGAAACATCAGGAGATCAAAGTAACCAAGACCCTTGCGGAAAAAATGATATCCTTGATCAGATAACAGAGCTGTGCTGAATTCCGTCATATAGGTGGGTGCAGAAATATGTGGTGCAGATGGGGTTACTGTATTTTCGGAATGCGTTGTTTGCTCTTGATCTTCAAAAGTGGAATCATTTGTGTATTGATCGTGCAACGCCTCAATTTGATCTTCAAATTTGATCCACATTTCGAAAAAGGGATTGCATAAAGTCCGCAACTCTTCTAATTCTTGTAATAAATACTGACGTTGCTGTGTATCTGCGGTCGCCAATTGTTTAGCGATTCGATCCACGGCACGTAAAAGGCGTTCAAAGGATTTATGAAAAAGCATAACAAACACCGCCGCTAGTTTTTGCTTAGTCTGACCTATTTGCGGCGGTGTTATACTTTATGCTCGGGTAATGATGAAATGACTACGTGATCAGTAGGTTATCAATAAGGCGAGTTGCGCCAACATAGACAGCAACAGCAAGTCGAATGGAGTGATTTGCATCAAGTTGATCAACTGGTGTTAATGTCTGTAGATCTACAAACAACAAATAATCGACTTTACACTCAGGTAGATGATTTAAGTGATGGATGGCGTCTGATTGCAGTTGCATAAGATTTCTCTCACCACTATGAATACGCGCTGCGATAGTTTGAAGTGTTCGGAAAATCTCAGGTGCTATTTTACGCTGTGTTGGTGATAAGTAGGCATTACGTGAACTTTTCGCAAGTCCATCTTCTTCACGCACAGTGGCACACGATACAATTTCAATGGGCATTGATAGGTCTTTTACCATTTGTTCAACAATGCGCAGTTGTTGTACATCTTTTTCTCCGAAATACGTGGCATCTGGTTCAACGATATGAAATAATTTGGAGACGACCATACAGACTCCATCGAAATGTCCAGGTCGTGACGCACCGCATAAATAATTACCTAATAGTTCCACATGTACACGAGTGAATACTTTTTCAGTCCCATACATTTCCTCAATATTTGGGGTGAAGATAAGATCAACACCTAGTTGTTCACAAAGAGCTTGGTCTTGCTCCGGAGAACGAGGATATCGATTCAAGTCCTCATTGGGACCAAATTGCAACGGATTTATAAAAATAGAAACAACAACAATTTCGTTTTCGGCGCGCGCCTTTTGAATAAGTGATGCGTGTCCTTCATGGAGAAAACCCATCGTCGGAACTAGTCCAACTCGTGCAGCCAGAGCACCCATGGTACGTGCCGTACGCATACTACGAATTTCGCTGCGAAGAGGGCTGATCTTGTCGCATATAATCACGATTTCTCCTCCCTATTCGGGTGTTTCGATAATGAAGAAATTGTATTTTCTGCGATATCATACCGATAATCAGAATTTGGGAATTCATGTAATTTAACTTCTTCTTTGTATGTTCGAATGGCAGAAATTGCCTTTTCTCCAAGTTCCGCATATGTTTTTACAAATTTAGGTCTGCGCAAATGCATTCCAAGTCCCAACACATCATGATAAACCAAGACCTGACCGGAACAGGCATCTCCGGCTCCTATGCCAATCGTAGGGATCGTGAGGGACTGTGTTACAAGTGTGCCTAATGCGCTTGGAATGCATTCTAATACAATCATAAAGGCTCCGGAGTCTTGTAATTGTAAGGCATCGTCATGTAATTTTTGTGCTGCATCCAGTTCTCTTGCTTGTACGCGAAAGCCACCGAATTGGAGTACAGACTGTGGGGTTAAACCTAGATGGCCGCAAACAGGGATTCCAGCTTGAACCAAGGCTTGTACATGCGGAATGATTTTTTTGCCCCCTTCTAATTTAAGGCCATCCGCGTAGGCTTCTCGCATGATACGACTGGCATAACGAACTGTATCTGCAGTCGTTTGATGGTATGTTGCAAATGGCATATCAACGAGAACCATTGTATGTGGCGCGCCGCGACGTACTGCTTTGGCATGATGAATCATGTCATCAAGCGTAACTGGAACTGTCGTATCGTAACCAAGCATGACCATCCCAAGCGAGTCGCCAACGAGAATCATATCGACCCCTGCTGCTTGTGCATGCGCTGCCTGAGTGGCATCATAGGCGGTTACCATCACGATGGGCTCACCACGATCGCGCATAGCTTGTAGAGATCGGGTGGAGTGTTTCATTTTTTCGTCTTCATTCACAATGACATCGCTCCCTCAATAATTTCACCGCTTGCGATGCGGTGATGCATGCCGAGATGATCGACCACATCAAGAATTCCAAATTGGTCAATTGATGTGGCGAGCCCTTCGATTAATTCCTTGCCTTGCAGGATTTGAACCTGTTTGCCGATTGTATGACAATGCGAAATCCAAGTGTTACGTAAGTCTGCAAATCTAAATCCCTGTAAGACGTTCATATGTAACTTATCCATTTGCGTGATCAGCATTGCTGCTAGCTGGTTGCGATCCAAGGTGTGTCCTGTCGCAACGAGTAAAGAAGTGGCTTTATGGATCAATTCAGTCGGTAAATCTTCACTGCGTAAATTGACGTTGATCCCGAACCCAACAATTAAATGACGCTTATTTCCGGAGGTACTTAATTCAGTGAGAATTCCACAGCTCTTTTTTCCTGCGATCAAGATATCATTTGGCCATTTAATTTCCACATTCGCATTAGTTAGTTGTGAAATCGTTTGATGGGCGGCCCATGCTGCAAACAACGGCCACTCCTCATAGTGAATGGCCGCAGGCGATTCAAATGACCAAGCAAGTGACATGAGCAAACCAGTACCCGTTGGCGAAGTCCACGCTCTTCCTCTACGTCCACGACCAGATGTTTGCATTTCGGCAAGCACAATCAGCCGATCGCGTGTCGATTTTGAAATGAGATCATAGGCTAGGTCATTTGTTGATTCGACTTGATTAAACACGTGAATTGGGATGCTCTGTAGCGATTCCTTTAGATATGATTGAATGGTTGAACTCGATAAAGAGTGATCTATATCCACTATTTTCATCCCCTGGAACGTTTCCACGCTCTAATGTACGCAATGAGATCGCTGGATTGATTCATCACGAGTTGTTTTGAAACACCATGGTACAAGATGGCGAGCGCAGATCCAATCTCTTGGTTTTTTAACTGACATACAGTGGCAAGTTCGTTGCCACTGATGTCTAGGTCTCGTAGACTGTGAAGTGGGCTCTGTGTAAGCATGTCTGTCACCATGTTTTCACTTTGTTGGAAGAGATCCGCACGTGTGATTTGTGAATCTAGGTGAGAGATTCTCGATACGTTAGCCAATAATATGCCTCTTATGAGTCCTGATTTGCCCCTTCGTCGATAGATTGGCAGCCACTCCAGTGGCAAATACACTGGAGGAGCTACGTGAGATGCAGTTGCAATGGTGAGCAAGTCGTTGATTTCTGATATTTCCTTGCGTGAATATCGCATAGTTTGTAAAAAGATGTTTTTGTTGCTTGCGTCATGGCTTGACTGGATTTCGCGGGAAGCTAAAAGTAATAACGCAAGGCGATCTAAATATCCGGTGATGAACCGATAAGATTCGCACATCAAAACATTTTTATTGATATCCATGTTTAACCAATTTTTTAAAACGATTTCTGGGAATGCCTTGCAAATGTCATCCGTTGTTGATAAAAGCCATTTCGTCCATTCGTCGCGACGCCGTTCCACCGATATATGTGCGAGATTTGTTGCGCACTGCAAGAGAGCGTTTGCCGTTTCTTCAGCTAGTGTAAAATTCAGCATGGCTGCGAAACGAAAAGCTCGAGCCACGCGTAACCCATCTTCAGTAAATCGAAGATACGGATTTCCCACCGCACGGATTAATTTTTGTTCCAGATCGATCCTTCCGCTATGTGGATCATACAGTACGCCTTCCGCATCAAGTGCCATAGCATTCACTGTAAAATCGCGTCGACTGAGATCTTTTATCAAATCCGTTTCGAAGTGGACAAAATCAGGATGCCGTCCGTCCAGGTATGATCCGTCGGTGCGGAATGTTGTGATTTCATAGTAGTATTGATCTCTACAAACGGTGACGGTGCCATGGGCTAATCCTGTCTTTTTGGCATCCGGGAAAATACGAAGTAGTTCATTTGGCGTCGCATCCGTTGTGATATCGATATCGTGAACTGAGCGAAGGATCAATAGATCTCGCACACAGCCACCAACGAGATAGGATTGAAATCCAGCACCTTGTAGTCGCTGCATAAGCTCTCGAGCATAGTCGAACATCTTGTTATGTGGGAGTGCATAGCGAACTCTCATGATTGGTAGTTTGCGGGCTGTAAAATAAGTTGGTCGTATAACGCTTCGTACTGTGCAACCTTTTTCTCCATCGTAAAAAAATCCGCCCGGTGTCTAGCCGCTCGAGAAAAATTTTCCCATTTTTCGGGATTGCTTAAAAGAGAAATCGCGTAGTTCCCCATGGATTCTGTATCACCAACGGGTGCGAGATACCCCGATTTCGTGTGTTCCACAACTTCCGGAATGCCACCTGCAGTAGAGCCAATGACAGGAACACCGCAAGCCATGGCTTCTAAAGCGACAAGTCCAAAACTCTCCTTTTGAGATGGTAACAGGAGAAGATCTGCTAAGGACAGGAGTTGGGCTACTTCATCTTGTTGTCCAAGGAATAGCACGTCATTTGCAATCCCCACTTTACAAGTCAGTTTACGTGCAGAATCAAGTTCTGGTCCTTCCCCAACAAGCAGTAATTTTGCTGGTAAGGCGTCATGAATGCGGCGAAAAGTATCAATTACATCTGGGATACGCTTGACCGCTCGGAAATTCGACATGTGTAAAACGATTTTTTCTCCATTTGGAGCAATACGTTCTCGCAGTTTTGAGCTTTCTAATCGTTGATATTGGTGCACATCTACAAAGTTGTGGATCTTCATAATTGGACATCTAGGTTCGAATAATTCATTAGTTTGATCGATTAAACTTTGTGAAACTGCGGTTACAGCGTGGCTCTTTTCAATGCCTAACCGTATGACGTCGCGCAGTAAGGGATCTTGTGCCAACACGGTGATGTCTGTACCATGAAGTGTCGTCACAATTTTCACCTTATGTGATCCAAGCATCTCGCGTGCTAAAAAGGCGCACACTGCATAGGGAATGGCGTAGTGCGCATGGATAATATCTAGGTCAAAATGGCGAATTACGTCCGCCATTTTTGCTGATAGTGCCAAATCGTATGGTGACGATTGTAGTACTGGATAGGAGGTGGTTTCGACTTCATGGATATAAATATTGTCCATGAAATACCCAAGATATCCAAGTCGAAACGGGGTGCCAGACACGATGAAATGAACTTCGTGTCCGCGTGCCGCGAGTGCTTTTCCAAGTTCTGTTGCAACAGCCCCGGAACCGCCCAGTGTAGCATAGCAACTTATCCCGATTTTCATGGACTGTCCCCCCATTTTCTTCTCAATTATTTTGTAGATTAACCTTTAATGACGCTGCATAGAGTGGGTCTGCTTGCCAGAAACCTTCTGCAAAATCACAGCCAATGGCTTGTCCAAACATGCGGTCACGCCCTTCAATCATCGGTAGAAAGGCACTTCGCGTCAGAGCTGTTTGAACACCACTGCTTGGATAAAACTGTGAAGAATAAGCTGCTAGAGCCAATCGCTTTTTTTCATAGACAGCAGAAACATTGACTGCGAATGAGGCTTTCTCCATTCCGTTAATAAAATATTGATAAAAACCGGCTGGACGATGTGGCGTTAAGCCATCCTCATGTTTTCGCAGTCCTGATGTAAACAGTGCTTCACGTACTAAATGAGCGCATTGACCATGATCAGGATGACGGTCTGCTGCATGCGGCGCTAGTACAATTTGCGGTGAAAAGGTACGAATCACCTTAACAATGGCAGAAATCGCATCAGGTGTTGGAAATAGACTGCGATCGCGAAATCCTAAACAGATACGCGCTGCAACTCCCAATTCCCCTGCGGCTACTGTCGCCTCTTTCCATCGTAATTCCGGATTTCCATTTGATGACATCTCCGCGGCCGTTAAATCGCAGATGACTACACTATCTTTTGCATGCAATGCACAGGTTGCGCCTGCGCCTAATTCCACATCATCAGGATGAGCTCCAAAGGCAAGGATAAAGGTTTCAGCCATTTTGTCCACCTCCTGAAGGCTGCTTTTTTTCCAGTTATTCGGAATGCTGTGCTTCGTCTAAACTGTTGCGCCAGTCAAGGTCACCGCGCCAAATGCCACGTAACAAAGATTCCGCAGAAGCCATATTGGTGGCAACAGCTATGTTATGTACATCGCACAGTCTGAGTAGTGCGGTAATATCAGGTTCGTGTGGTTGTGCCAGCATGGGATCACGCAAAAAGATCAGCAAATCCAAGTGGTTTTCTGCAATCAGAGCGCCGATTTGTTGATCGCCGCCAAACGGCCCACTTTGGAAGCGATGAATGGTGAGGTTAGTTGCCTCCATTATGCGCATCCCTGTAGTGCCTGTTGCATACAGTTCGTGGTCAGAAAACAGAGCTTTATAAGCGATTGCAAAGTTGACCATATCTTCCTTTTTCGCATCATGTGCTACGAGTGCAATGCGCATAGGTACCCCTCCTAGTATACACCTTGATCAAAACAAGAAATGTTCGAGGCCGTTAATCAGTCCGACAACGTGTATTACTTGGCGTATGCCTAATAATACACCTGGCATGAAACTTGTGCGTGACATGGAGTCATGACGAATAGTGAGATGCTCACCGTCACCCCCAAATATGACTTCCTGATGAGCAACAAAGCCTGGTAAACGGACGCTGTGAATAGGAATGGTGGATTGTTCTACCTCCTTTTCTAACAAAACAAGTTGAATATCGTCAACAGTTTTCTTAGCTGTACCAGAAGGTGCATCTTTTTTTGTTTCATGATGATACTCAATCACTTCAATATGTGGGAGAAATGGTGCAATGAGTGTTGACATTTTCATCATGAGCAAGGCACCAATTGCAAAATTCGGAGCAAATAATCCCCCGAGTTGTACGATTCGGAGTTCTCGATCGATAGATTGAAGAAAATCAGCAGGAAGACCGGTCGCTCCAATGACGGGTCGCACGCCTGTCTCGACTGCAGAGCTTACATGTTGTTGTGCGCCTTTTGCATCGGTAAAGTCAACATATACATCTGGTTTTAATTCTAAAAAACAAGTTCTTGCGTCTGTATAAAGAGGAAAGCTAGTGTCTGCCTCTGATAGTTGATTTTCATATGTACGCGGACGATCAATGCCCCCGACTAAGTGCATATCTGACGCATTCATTACAGCCGCTATCGCTTCTTTGCCCATTTTGCCACGAACTCCAGCAATCACTACGCGAATTGGTTTCATATGCATCAATCCTTTATGTGGTTTTCGATTTGCGTTCAAAGCGATCATGATCACGAGTTCCAAATTTCTCCATCACTGCGTCATGTGCAGTGGTCAGATCAATATCCAAGGAATTCGCGAGACAAATGATAACAAATAAAAGGTCGCCTAGTTCGAGCATAATGTCGCCAGCCGGTTCTGTTTGTTTTTTTGGTTTTTCACCGTATACATGATTGATCTCACGCGCCAATTCTCCTAATTCTTCTGTGAGTCGAACCACAAGAGTCATAGGTTGAAAGTAGCCAACTTGGAACTGCGAAATGTATTCATCCACTTCATGTTGAAGGATTGTTAACGATTTACCCACACAATTTCCTCGCTCCATGAGTCAAGTAAGGTACATTTTGTATTATATCCTCATAACCAGTGGACAGCCATCATAGTTTTAACAATGATTGCATGTACCAAAGATGGAGGGAGGGGGATCTGCTTGCAAAGGCGTCGCAAACAGATAGGGACGATTTTGCTGGCGACTGTCGCCGTTTTGTTTACAGCGTCCCTGGTCGTATATCCAGAGCAAGGTTTTGAAACAGGTATTGAAGGACTAAAAGTGTTTTGGGACGTCGTATTTCCTTCTCTACTCCCCTTCTTTATTTTATCCGATTTATTACTCGGATTGGGTGTAGTGAATGCACTTGGTGTTTTTCTTGAACCTCTTATGCGACCCGTTTTTAACGTTCCTGGAGTGGGAGCGTTTGCGCTCTCTATGGGACTTGCCGCTGGCTACCCAATGGACGCGGTGATTACCGCAAAGTTTCGTAAAACGGGCGCATGTACACGGGTAGAAGGTGAACGATTATTAGCCTTTACGAATACTGCGGATCCCTTGTTTATGTTTGGGGCTGTTGCAGTAGGAATGTTTAAGTCACCTGCCCTCGGGGTATTGTTGGCACTTGCACACTATTTGTCAGCTCTGATTGTAGGCCTGACTTTTAAATTCTATGGGCGCAAAGAAGAACGATATGAACGTCCTCATGCGGTAGCACAAAGAGACATGGTGCCGATGTGGAAAAGGGCTTACCAGGAGATGATGCGGGCAAGAGAGGAGGATAATCGTCCCTTTGGGAAATTATTAGGGGACGCCGTTACAGAATCTGTAAAGACGTTGTTGATGATCGGTGGATTCATTATCTTTTTTGCCGTGCTACTGCGAGTGATGACTCAAGTCGGAGTAGTTGGCTTACTCGCCTTGCCAGTCGCCGCAGTTTTCCATCTCATTCATATGAATCCCAATTTGATTTCACCGCTGATTAAAGGAATATTTGAGATTGATATCGGAGCTGCTGCAACGGCCAGTACAAATGCGTCATTAGTTGAACGTTTGAGTGTGGCAAGTGCCATTATTGCATGGAGCGGTTTGGCGGTTCATGCTCAGGTGGCGAGTGTTCTTACGGATACGGATATTCGTTTTCGACCGTATTTGATCGCACGTGTATATCAAGCTGTCGTCGCTGGAGTTCTCACTTTTGTACTTTTTCGAATGGGAATCGGAACGCGTATTGCAATGATTCCACATGCGGTGTCTGCCATGGCTCCGATGACCGGAGGACTATCCTCATTTGCCGATTCACTAACAGAGATTACAGCTTGGGTCGCTTTACTTGCGCTTGCGCTGGGAGCCTCCTTGTTGATTTATTTCATAAAAAAATTCAAACTTGCGTTTTTTTATTCAAAAGGATTGTAAGTGTTCTACTGTGTACTAAAGTTAGATACAAGCGGCGGAATTCTTAACATCCGCCGCTTGTATCACGTTAAAAGAGAGTGTGGAAAATGAGTTGATCTGCGATGATGAGTCCACCCAAAACCAGCGTATAGTAGCCAAAAGGACGTAAGCTAACACGTTCAATGACTTTCAGAAGAAATCGGATGGCAATGTAACCGGTCAGTGCGCTCGCACTCATTCCGACGAACAGCGTAGGATTTATTGTAGAAAGTGTACTCGGGGCGTCTTTTAGCTCAAAGATGGTAGCACCCAAAATAATTGGCACGGAGAGTAAAAATGAATAACGCACGGCATCGCTCCGTTCAATTCCCATGCCAAGTGCGGTGCATAAAGTGAGTCCAGATCGTGATAGAGCTGGAAGAATGGCTGCCCCTTGCGCCATGCCGATCCAAAATGCACTGCGATAGTTCATTTCACGAGCAAGTAATGGTTGATTCCTTTGCGTTAGCGTTTCTACATAGAGAAGGAGCGTCCCTGTTATGACAAACTCAATTCCAAGTGTTGCCCCTGAGTGAAAAATAAGCTCAAACGTCTTCTTGAACAACAACCCAATCAAGACTGTGGGAATCGTTGATATCACAAGAAGATGCACGAATCGATCGGTGGGGTGACATAACAGGGTGAATAGCTCGCGACGAAGCGCCACAATGACTGCAATCAAAGTGCCAAAATGCAAAAAGATATCAAATGAAAGGGAATCTTCGTTTAGATGAAGTAAGTGCTGAATCAATACAAGGTGACCTGAACTGCTGATTGGAAGGAATTCTGTTATTCCCTGTATAGATCCAAGCAATAGGGCGTGAAATAGAGTCATAGGCAGCACCTCCTGCCTCATTTTATGGCGGACATGCTCAAATGAGTACAAGCCAGCATGTTTTTTCTGTTTGTTGAATAGATCTGTATGGGGGTGGTTATTGTGCGCCGTAGAGATGTCGTAGTTGCTCTGCAAATCGCCGCAACCTATATTGGTACGGTCGTAGGAGCAGGATTTGCGTCTGGACAAGAAGTGCTGCAATTTTTTACACGATATGGAACATTTGCCGTTGCGGGGATTGGAATAACCACTCTACTGTTTTTTGTTTTAGGTCTTTACGCGATGTCTCTTGGACGCTTACATGCGGTACATACCTTTTCTGAAGTGTCTGATCTAGTCATGAGTAAACTAAGCAGTCGCCTATTGAACGGTATGTTGCTTATTTTACTATTTGGCGTCACAGTGGCCATGATGGCGGGAAGTGGTGCTTTATTGTCTGAGCAGTTTCATTGGTCATTTGGTTTTAGCGCCCTCATTACAGGCGTTATAACAGCACTCACTCTGTTGCTTGGTATGCGCGGAATGATGACAGTGAATTCGATGATTGTTCCAACCTTGATTGTATTTGTTGTTACGTTATTTGGTTATGTATGGTGGACTTCACATGGAACGCTCATTCATTCCTCTATTCCAATAACGGGTGTACCTCATGCAACACGTCGTCTTTTTTTATCTGCAATTACCTATGCGGGTTTTAATATTGGGCTATCACTCACAGTATTAGTTCCTTTGGGTCATGTGGCTAACCGATGGAGAGTGTTTGTATTAGGCGCATTATTTGGAGCCGTTGGTCTTGGCTTGTTATTACTCTTGTTACATTTACTTTTAGTGAGTATTTATCCAACGGGGGTTCAATATGAGGTGCCAATGGGCTATCTGGCAAAATCCCTTCCTCCTGTCCTGCGATATGGGTTTGTTTTTATTCTATGGGCTGAAATCTTTTCGACGCTGCTTGGAAATGTGTATGGCATTGCAAGTGAATTGTCGCGCAATGCAACACATTCATATTTCCGATGGGTCATTGTGATTCTTACAACATCGCTCATTGTATGTCAAGTGGGATTTGCTCGAATTGTAAGTATTACATATCCGATCTTTGGATACGTCGGTCTTTTTATTCTTACGATCATTCTCCTTAGTGAACGCCGACTAATCAGGTTATAATGATAGCCAAGCGGTGTCGCGATGTGAGGAGTGTGATTTGTGAAACGTAGTTTGCCGTACTTACTCATCATGGTTGGAAGTTTGATTTACTCTGTTGGATTAAACGCATTTATTGTCGGCAATCAACTTGCGGAAGGAGGATTTATAGGGATTTCCATCGTCCTCTTATATAAGCTTGGAATACCGCTTGGCGCGTCCTTTTTGGTACTTAATATCCCAGTTCTCGTATTGGGGTGGCGTTTTTTCGGACGGAAATTCAGCGTCAAGACGATTCTGGGTGTGGTAGCCGTATCTGTATTTTCTGTTCTTACACAGCATATGGCAGAACATGTTCATGATCGCTTGCTTGCTGCGCTTTATGGAGGGGTCATTTGCGGTGCAGGACTTGGGGTTATCTTTCGCAGCGGTGGAACAACGGGTGGAGTAGATATTTTAGCACGGATTGTCAGGCATTTCTTCAATCATTCGATGGGGCGGATTATGTTTGCCTCAGATGTTGTCGTGATTTCTTTGGTTGCTATTATTATCAATATGGAAACAGCGATGTATTCACTTGTTGCGCTCTTTGTCGCCAGTCGGGTAATTGATTTTGTCATCGAGGGATTTTCAGCATCGCGCGCGGCGATGATCATCAGTAATCATTGGGATGAAATTGCTGATCGCATTCATAACGAAATGGGGCGTGGAACCACCCTGTTGAATGGTCAGGGTGGTTATACTGGAGAGCAGAAACAGATTGTATACTGTGTGGTCAGTCGCGATGAGGTTGTGCGATTACAACAATTAGTACATGAGGTCGATGATCGTGCTTTTGTCGTTCTTAACGATGTAAACGACGTATTAGGCGAAGGGTTTACGCGATAAGTGACGGGTCAAAAGAAATAAGAGGTGTTATTCACGTTATGTCTGTGAGTAATTCAAAGCATGGTAGATATGGAAAAACACCAAATACATAGTCTGCATAGTCATTGAGAAATAGCCAAATCAACACGGTGACTAAGTGGATGGCTTGAAATTCTAGTAGAGTGGGACGAAGCGAGTATAGATAACTGCTTAACGATCATTCCTGCGTGGGTCATCCATAAAGTAACGGTCTTAAATGGATATATGTCGTACCTTTTAGGTAATCATCCAAGCACTAAATGGAGAATGTGCTATTTGAATATGTGCTTCCAAAACGGTTTTGCTTGTTCCCTGCGGGTCTCTAAGATCGTCCTCATGGTATTCATCAGTTCTCGATCACGTTCCTCCAACCGGTTTTCGATATAGCTTTTTAGTTGGGTGTTTTCTTCTCGTACATAGGCTAACTCAGACTCTATTTGTTCCCTAACCACGCTGGTTATCCTCTCTTCCAATTGTGTGAGTAGCCATGTAGCGGGAACTTCGATACTAGGGGTTGAATTGACAGTATGTATTATGGTCGCTTGCTGAATCGATTCTTCCTGTATGCGGATGAGTTCGGATTCTTCGATTATGTATTTAGAACCGTAAATACCATCTCGAAGTCTTGCATTGAGTTTCCCTGATTTGATCCATCGACGAACCGTGTTCATAGAGATATTTAATGCTTTGGCTGCTTCCCGTAATGTTAGTGACACCCCTACCTAAAGATAACCTTATCACTACTCGTCTAGACTTACCATTTGTATGTCAAAACCATTATTCAAGGGAGATACCGTTAGTCTCTAAAGGTGGTGCCGAATCGTGTTTGGTGAATAAGGGGTTTGATTAGTGCTGTGGCGTGGGTAGTGCGGGAAAAACACCAGCTCCGGTATTTCACATCCCTTGACCCAAGTGGGTTTCTACCCAATAGGTTACTTTTTTGATCTTGTATGCTTCTTGTGCGTATGATATAACATACACAAGAAACATACAAGAAGGTGATGGGCGTGGCGATCCAGATCGACGGATGGAGCGTGACGGAACAATTCCGGAAGTGCGGAAAGCCTAGTTGCCAAGTTTGCGCAAAAGACAAGGGACATGGCCCGTACTATTACGGGACTAAGAAAGTCGATGGTCGTTTGCAAAGCCGTTATTTTGGTCGGGAATTGCCAAGTGCGGACGGATCGGAGCCGGGTGATGCGTTACGCCATTTGGAGGCGGAGAATCAGGCATTGCGTGAAGAACTGGCACAGCTTCGTGCCGAAATGGAGGTTTTGAACCAGTGGTTGCGCGAGGCGAGCAAGAAAACAGTCAGCGAATTGAGCAGGAACGACGTTCAGCGCATTTTCGTTGAGGAAATCGAGCGGCTTAATCCACCCGAACAAATCCGCGATGAAGTGTGGGTGAGCCTTGAATCTGGTGTGTTTTCGGATAGCATACAAGAACATACAAGACTCGCTACAGGAAAGAGCGAGCGCCTGTTTGTGTGTCCGTTCCGTGGCCCACACTTTCGATATGCCAGCGCAGAGAAACTGGTACGCACCGCGATTGAATATCTGGTGACTAGCCGGATGAAGGCAAAGGCGACGCGTGAGATAATAGCAACCAACAAGGAGAAAATCAAGAAACACGGCACGATATTTTAGTACACGCTAAAAACCCAGGAACCGTCTGGTGGTTTCTAGCTCATTATTTCACTTCAAAAGTGTCCGAAATTCTGCGGCTAAAATCCAAATGCGCACGAGTGTCCATACGAGTATGAATCGAGTAGGCTATCGATCATCTATTCCGGAAATTTCCCGCCACTCATTTTTGCAATACGGATATATTGTGCGTATAGCTCGTTATTTCCATTGCAAAGTGTCCGAAAATATGCAGCTGGAACGTGAGTCTGCCTGCACTCAACGCGCACGGTACACGCATTCAAAGCGCGCGAAAAATGTATGTCTTGGTTTGCGGCTTCTTTGAACAAGAGGATTTCCTCGTGTGGATCATACCGTATTCATGCCGACTTCCCGCTGATTGTCAGCCGGGTTATATTCAATTCTGCCGCGATTTGACGGACACTTTTGAAGTGAAATAACGAGCTAGAAACTCACATTCCCACCAGTCATCTTTTTTAGGCGTGAGCCACCACCTCCTTGTACGTTTCTTGTGCATCCAACATAATACACACAAGAAACATACAAGATACCCAAAAACAACCCATGAGTAGAAACCCACTTGGGTCAAGGGACGTGGAATACCGGAGCGGGTGTTTTTCCCGCGAGGATATGCCGCGAAAGCCCTTGACGCGCAAGGACGACTTTCATGCTTTTGTTGTCCCTTCCGACCCAATGTCGGAAGGGTTGCCATGCGGCGAGCTAGGGAGGGGTGCGGGGGTGGAACTCCCCCGCGTTTTTTTGTTTTTGCGTCTCTTTCTTGTTTTAATACTTTAATACTTTAATACTTTAATACTTTAATACTTTAATACTTTAGAAACATGACTGATTGATAGAATGGGTAAAAAACCGCGTCACTAAAGGGAAATCTAGCATTTTTGCTGTGAATGGGTTGATAGACAAAAACCTCGTTTTTGGTGTATGGTTTAGGTGTCGAGTCTATACCAATACAATCCAGAAACGAGGCTTCGTTTATGCTTGAATACCATCAGTATACCCCACAGGAGATACATAGATCAACGGATGAAACAGGGGAAGTTTTGTCGGATCGGCGCGAAATTGGCAAAGAAAGACCCTGGAAGGAACACAAGTTGCAGAGTCTGGCTGTGGCAGCTGCATATGAAGCGTTGGGCAAGTCAAAGTATGAGCGCGTACATAATTGCAGTAATTACCTGAATTTTATCGAATGCAGCAATGATTCCACCCATCCGAAGCGTCTAAAACGTGCGAATTTTTGCCGGGATAGACTATGCCCGCAATGTAATGAACGAAAAAGTACGGTCATAGCGCACCAGGTAAAAAAAAGTGTGTCATCACGCATTGCAAGACCGAAAATTGCGCTTTATCTTAATCTTATTGACCTTAACGGTGAAGAACTGTCCAGGATATGAGCTTTCCAATGCCATTGATGCCATTGTTTGCAGGCTTTCAGCGTATGACCCAAGTGAAGCGATATACGCAGGCGATCTTAGGTCAATTCCGATCTTTGGAGATTACATACAACGCAAAACGAGATGACTACCACTCACACTTTCATGCATTGCTGGCGGTTCCACCGAGTTACTTTAACGGGACACACGATCTGTACATAAAGCAACCAGAATGGGTTGCTCTTTGGCGGGACGCAATGCGGGTGGACTATGATCCATCTGTTGACGTGCGGATCATCCGGGCCAATAAGAACCGTGAGGGATCGGACGCCATTTCTTCTGCAGCTGCAGAAGTGGCCAAGTACGCAGCAAAGCCAAACATCTACGACTTACCTCCAGATGCCCTTGAGACCGTCATAGATACGCTGGACGGCGCTCTAAAGGGTCGCAGGAGTTTCGTGTGGACGATTGTTGAAAACTGTCTCTAAAGAGCTTAAAATGGCTGATGTAGAGACAGCGGACTTGATCCACACAGAAGATGATGAACTAAAAGGTTGTACATGCGAAATATGCGGCTCTGGCCTCGTGGATCATATGTACAAATGGCGAGAATGTAACTATATCGGGTGAAGTGTCCCAGTTCGTAAAACTAATGAAGGGGTTGAAATTAAAATGTCCAGCATATTTGATATCAATGTAAATGAATATTTGAATTTTGCACTTTTTCTAAGAGATGCTGCTGGTTTATTACGATATCAGGGATACATTGGAAGGGACTTCAGATGGCCCTTTAATGAAAATGAGTTCTTAAACGAAGTCGGAATACAAACATTTGCTGAAGCATCACAACAATGGAATGAATGGTGGGAAGAATTGGTCTTAATATCAAAAAACGAAGTAATTAATGATACGATTCATTACTCATATTTAGACGATATTTCCATGGGGAAATTCAAAAATCTTGATAAATATCAAGATTTGAAAGTGGCGGCCCAATGGGTATTTTCTAGATATCTCGGTTGGTGGACTTTACCTTACGCGGGAGGAAAATCGGCTATTGAAACTCATATCAATAATCAAGCAAATGTATTATCTAAAAAATGGAGAATTGATAATATTGATAATGAGGATGAACGTAACTTTATATTGAGAGTTGTATATCCATTTAAATTCGAATCAATGATTGAAAAAATAGACAATAAAACCATTTTTGGGATTATCGGTGTGTGCGCTTTATATGAAAATCGATTAAACATATAGACCTCCATGGCATTGTCACTCCATAAGCGAAAGATGAAAATGGCCTTCGATTGATGGTGGAGGTCACGGTCTGCTGGGGATAGCAGGTATTTTCTGAGTAGACATTTATACCGCTCCGCATCACCAGCAGGAGGACAAAAATCGATACCGCCTATTTTCAGAGTAGAGTAGATGGATAATAAAAATAGTAGGCATCCTAGAGAATGCCTACTATGAATTTGCAAATAAAACCCTTTTAGTAATATACTGATGCGGAGGCGGTAGGTGATCCAAAAGATCCAATATCACCGTAAGTCGTAACCACATTACCTTGAAGCTGGGCATAATAATTACCTGTTGAAGGGACGGAAACAGAAACTTGGTCATTCCAATTGTCGGTGGCCGGTACTATTGGGAAAATTTCATCTAAGGTCGTCACTTTCGTCCCAGTAAGGCTTCCCTTGTAAATGTTTATATATCCTTCAATAAAGTCTGCCGCCCCATATTGTGGATTGAGAGTGAAACCAAAATTTATTTCGAGTGTTTTTGAACCATTTTGGAACATCGTAATTTGTGAAGTTCCTCCATTTCCCTCCGCACTTCCATCTGGAGAAATTAAATTATTCTTCGTACCGTTTTTATGTACGATATATATTGTTGCTGTGCCATTTTCTGATGTCTGAGAACCTATGGAAGTCGGAACGTTACTTCCTCCAGACACTGAACCTGAAGTATGTTGGATTGGAGTGTTAGGAATAAGGGTATTCGCAAACGCGTTTGTTGCAGTACCGCACAAGAGCAGGGCAGCTAGTGCGGAAGTTACGAGTGATTTTCTCAAATCATTTCCTCCTAAATAGATATGTTATGGTTATTTTTACCCAAGTGAGTATATCACAACTCTATTGTCGTTTTTTTGTCGAATTGTGTCGTTCTATAAAATGCACTCAAAGCGCATGGAATACGCACGCGAAGCGCACGGAAAATGCATATCTAGGTCTGCTGACAAAGAAGTCGCAAAATCGCGACACTTTCATTTTGAAAGCATCGGGATTTTGCGACTTCTTTGAACAAGAGGATTTACTCGCGCAGATCATGCCGTAATCACGCCGGATTCACGCCATTTCTACGCTGTTACGTTATGATTTCTGCCGCGATTTTCGGACACTTTTCAAGTGAAATAGCGATTCAGAAACTTACGTGCCTCCCTCGATGCCCTTTGCGGTGAGGCGGGTTTTGATCTTTGGGTCATATTTGGCTCGCCTTTGGTTCAGCTTTTTCGCAGTCCCCCAGGGGGGCGAAAGTGGGGGTGCTTTAGGAGAATCATTTCTGTCTGAATTCCTTAGTATTTCTGCGGTGAGACAGGTTGGTATATCCCGGTGATATCCGGATGGAATCCAGGCCATATCCCTGTTATATCCGTGATAATTGACCTGGCTACATGTGATGAATGACTACTTAATCTTTGCTTTGATGCTGTCTCATTGGAACGTCGTTGGCGTGGATATATTGCCCTTATGGGGTATTGCCGAAGTCGTGGGAGTGTCAACTTATTTTGTGTAAACTCTTTTGTCAAGTTTTCTGCGTGATGCCCGCTTTTGACCACCTCCAAGTTGAATCTTCCATTTCCAATCCCAGTTGAGGCTGTCAAGGTACGCTTTCCCGCCTTGACAGCCGGTTCAATCTGTCCGTCCATACTTGTAAAACGGTGGCATTCCACACCTGTGTGGAATCCGCCCTAGCTGCGCTCTTTTAAGGGAGATACGGCATGATCCGATCCCCAAAGTAAATCGCAAGCTGTCCCAAAATCTGTCCCCAATTTGCGATCCTCATCGTCCACTTTCTTGTCACTTCCATCGTCGCCAGGTAGAGCATCTTGGTCAGCGCCTCATCGCTTGGGAAGATGCTCTTTCCCTTCGTCACTTTGCGCAATTGACGGTGATATCCTTTGATGATGTTTGTCGTGTACATGATGCGTCGCATCTCGACTGGGTACCGATAAAACGTCGCAAGTTCATCCCAGTTGTCCCGCCATGTCCGCACACATAGCGGATATTTTTTGCCCCATTCTTGTTCAAATCGATCCAATTCCAGGTGCGCTGCTTCTTCCGTCGGCGCTTTGTAGATTGGCTTGAGGGACGCGGTGACCGCCTTGAAATCCTTGTACGATACGTACTTGAGTGAATTTCGTATCTGATGCACAATGCATTTTTGAATGTCCGAATTCGCAAAGCTAGCCGCAATCGCCTCGCTGAATCCTTTGAGGTTATCCGTGGAGAAAACATGCACATCCTGAACCCCACGCGCCTTAATCTCCGTCAACACGCCAAGCCAAAACTTTGCAGATTCGTGCTCGCCAATCCACATCCCCAGCACATCTTTTTGTCCGTCAAGATCGATGCCAACCACCATGTAGGCTGCTTTGTTTTGTACATGACCATCTTGCCTGACTTTGTAGTGAATGGCATCGAGAAAGACGATCGCATAGACCAGCTGTAACGGGCGATTCTGCCACTCTCGAGAGTTGGCGAGATCTCCATGCCGTAAATTTGGTGGAGATGCGCCCCTATATCGCGGGTGCTCACACCCCGCGCATAGAGTGCGATAACTTGCTCTTCAATGCATGGCATGCGCCGCTGATGCTTCTTGACGAGAATGGGATCGAACTCACTTTGACGATCACGGGGGATCTCAAGATCGATCGTGCCAAGGTCAGACTCGACTGTTTTTGAGCTGTGGCCATTGCGACTGTTCTCGGTTTGCTTGTTCTTGGTGTCATGTTTGGTGTAACCCAGATGCGTGTCCATTTCGGCTTCAAGCATCTCCTGCATGGTGCTTGCGAGAGATCCTTGATCATGGATTGCACATCGTTCAAATCTTTCAAGTTGCTTTCCTTAATCTATTTACGAATTTGATCTTTGGATACGAGTTCCATACGTTTCATCTTCCCAAGGTGAACTCCCTTTCGGGGTGTCGGGAGTTTACACAAACTATTTTACACCCTCTATGTATATTTAAAACATCTCTTGGCAGCATTTGCAACATAGAGAAGGGGCATATAAGAACATTCGAACGAGCTTATGATGATTCGTTTATGAATTGTCGTATGGTTTGAATCATATGTTGAGATAATTGGGCCCACTTGACCGATCCTTGTTTTGCACTCGCATTTTGTGCTAAATAGCGTGTTAAACTGGCTGTATCATGTACCACGAGATGTTCTGCAAGCGCCATCATCAATGCAGTTTCCCACTCGCCTGATGGATGAAAATCTCTTGTTGTTGGCGTTGAATTCAATTCCCCTGTCTCTGAATCGCTTTGACGCACCCCATCTCGCCACCATACAAAGGGGAGAATTCGCAATCTACTGTCCACATCGGTATGCAGTGCGTGGGTGAGAAGTCGTTCTTTATATAAGCTGTCTGTAAGAATAATTACGTGACGAAAGTGAAAATGGCGCAAAAGTTCACGGACATAGCGACTGGCCATTTGAGTAAATGCTTCTTGTGGCAATTGCACAAGCGCAGAATCGTCAAATGTTGTGTCAATGGACTGAACGGGTAACGTGAGAATGCGATCACCCATTGTGATTTCGACCTCGTCGCGCAATCTTCGTAGGATATACCACGTCGTGCCGACAGGAAGATGAGTCGGTCGCCAAGTGAGACCGCCGAATGTTAATAGAACGGTATCTAATTCATGTTGTTTCGTCTCCATGTCGCTGATTGTAAATTCTTCGAAACGCATGATTGTACTCCTCAAACTGTAATGTAGAAAAATAGGAGGCGATGTTGCCGCTCCTATTTTTCATTCGCGTTTTTACAATTTAAAATCGAGCTTGCCCAAATGTTGCTGTTTGATTGACAAAATAACCTGGCAAATCTAGTGCCTGATCATCTTCCAATCGCTTCATGCCAAGATCGCGCAATGTTTGTCGAATACCTTCGTGGATAGCCTGTTCCATATCTGGTGCATAGCGATCATTCATAGAAAGTGCTTCACGGATACCTTGACTTACAGATCTCGTCACATAGGACACATCAAGTCCCGCACAAACAAGACCATGTAAGACACCTCGTGTCGTTTCGGTAACAGAAAAGCTATGCAAAGGAACTCGGCTCAATATTACACCCATAATCGCATGTTGAGCTATTTCGGGAATCTCACGAATTAAAATTTCCGTGTCTTTTGTCGTGTTGCAATACATCGTGACTTCATGTGTAATAACTGAACAAATACAGGTTTCGGAAGAAGTTTCTTCCAATTCTATGCCGCGAATTATTCCTTCTTGAATATCATGTACAATCGTCATGTCAATTTCCCCTTTTCAATTTTAGACGCAAATAAAATAAAAAACCGTGACAATCATTCAGTCACGGAAGCGCGAATAAAAAGGAAGTGGTTATCGGCATAACCATTCACCCTCTTTCCGCTTACGAGGTTAGCTGTCGGATTCGGGCCGAGAGTTGCCCTACGAATCTAACGATTCGATTCACCCCAAACAAATTGGTTCCCCCGCTTCCGAACTTCGGAATTGAGCGCTATAGTATTAAACTGTAAGCTACTGCTATTATTCATATGATACCTCACTTTCGTTTAAACTACAATAGCTAAATAAGGCACATTATTGAATATGATTGAGATACGCTTTGTATCTTGCACTTAATTCCATGAACACGTCTCTATCACCTTCATCCAATGCTTGATTGATTGAGGTAAGTAACCGTTTGATATGGTGTGTTTGTTCGATGTGGTCGAGTAATAAGTCTACCTGTAATCCGATCAAAATGTCTGTTGGTGTTGCTTTGCGAATAGGTTCTTGTGTAGTTTCAATCACGGCGGCATAGTGTACGCAGTCACTGCGTTCTTTGTAGTAAAGCGTAATATACACGTCTTCTTCAGGATGACTGTGTACATCAAGAAATGCCTTTTCTACGTCTGATGTAACACGTTTATTTTTATAAAATTTAAATCCCGTCATTTGCACACAAGTCGTAGACATCAGTAATGACTTCTGAGAATTCTTGAACTGTTCTGTGAAATGAACTTTCGCAAGTAATTGATCATTAGACGCCAAGTATTGGAGTAACCATTCTGCCTCTGGATTTCGTAATTCGTACCGTTCAAGAAACCATTTTATGAATTGTTTTTTATCAGTTACTGTAATCACGTTTTTCATGTGGGCGCGCCTCCTGTTAGCCTACCAAGAAATGCTCATAAAAGTTTGAATGTTCGCCTCTTTCTAATGTTGTATTCGCCAATACCTTGTCGCTTTCCTGCTGTTTGACTACAAAGAAAAAAAATTGCTCGTTGAAGAACAATTTTTTCTAGAAATTACTTTACATATAAATATATACTTATTTTTTTTTACATTCTGATGGATACGATACCATGTACCCCAACTTTAAAAGAAGTTCCACTAAGACAGGTCCATCTGTCGCTACAAACGCTAATGAGTGATCGTTAAAGCGGATTGGGGATCGCGCGACGATTGGATGTAGCTGCTCTATGGTAGAGGATATGTTCTCATCTTTGCATGTCATTATACAATATAAGTGAAGTGAAACACTTCCGTATTCCTCAGACCAATCGCGCAGAGCGTGATCAACATTTTTGGGGATTTCAGTTCCGCTGATTGTAAGTAAAAATTCCCGTATTTGCTCCAGTTTCCAACCGTTTAAGAGCGCTTGATAGATGCTTTCGCGTGTCATTCGATATGTTCTCATGTGGTCACGATTGATTGGTTCTGCTAGCTTTTGTAAATCCCAGGCGTATGTACTATCAGCTTCTTCTGGTACGAGAATGTCAAACGTGGGTAGAATGACCGCCTGTGGTCGAATAGAGTGATTGTTAGTTTCTGTAAATCCGTCATCGAGCGTGGTTGTTGCTTCTAACCAGATGGAACCAGACGGTGTTAATTGATAAAGAATATCGTTTTGTACTTGCTGCCCTTGCGCAATGAACCCAAGATAGACAAGCATCTGTATAATGCGATGAGGATACACTTGATCTTTCGGTTCATAGTAAAAATCTCTGACTAAGTGAATGAGTGCATCTTCGAGCGATTTCGCATAGACCCAAGTATGCGAGGCGAGTTTTCCGATTCTCGTTATGATTCTTCCAAGTGTAGGAATTGCAATACGATACGTGCGCACATAAAAACGAAAAAGCAGTTCGGCCCGCTTGTTCTCGGATAGTGTCATATATTTTCCGCTTTTATCTTCGTTTAAACGTAGGACACCACTTGGATCTTCCTCTAGGCACCCTTCGTCAAATAAATGATCATAGATAAGTGAAAAACGATCAGGATAATCGTGAAAACGTCTACTATAACCAAAGCGAAACCCGATGTGGTTTGGCAAGACATCTTCCTTTACTTTAAATAGGTCTAATATTTGTTGCTGTTGACGTTTAAAGATCACGCTGTCTTGGGTCAATCGGATCTCATGGCGGGCCAGAAAAAGGAGAAAGGTAACCGCATCGTGCGTCATGGCGCGTGCATCATCGCATATCCATGTTGGTTCCTGACTACTTGTTTGAACTGACTGACGCATCTGCTGTGTTTCGTGACTTTGAATGCGTCTCCAGATTTCGACTGGACAACGATATGATTTTTGCAGAGGTGCCCCTGTCGCAAATAGAATTCCTTCTTCAAGTAACTCTGTGAGAATGGTTGTTGTGATTTTTTTTAGATTTTTCAGCTCACTTGGTTGTTGTCGTCGCAACAAACTTAGTAATTCGGTTTCTGCAAATTCATTTCTGTTCTCAAGCGCTATTTCCTGCAGTGCTTGACGTACGTTTAGTGGTAATGCTTCTAGTCTTTCTGCTACATAGTTTGGATCAGAAAAGCGATTTAAAATTTCCTGTAGCAATGAGTTTTTAGAGTATAGAGGGCAATGAATTGCGTGACGCAAAGCAATTTTACGCAGATTTCCAATGTCACTTTGATTAAGACATTCAGCGAGTCGCATCGAATCACCCCCGTGAAATGTACGATTCATACAACCTATTATTTGTTTTTATTTTAATTATATTCATTTAAAGGGAAATAAAAAGGACTCGCATGTATCATTCACGCGAGCCAAGAGAGAGATTATAGGAGTGGAGAGAAACTACATTCACATCCTTAGTTATCATACTCGACATATTTATGGGAAGTCAACAGAACAAAGAATGCGTTTTCACTGTTGGGCGATCACCAGATAATTATTTTTTTGTAGAATATCGAAGGCGCGATCGGCAAAGTCAGCTGTATCAAATTGGAGCAATAATTGACCATCGTCGCCTTCTCGACTTTCTAGAATACCAATATTGCGGATACTGACAGATGCTGTCCCGAGTAAAGTGGTGATATGTCCAATGAGTCCTGGAATATCGGGTACAACAACCATGAGCGAAAAAACGGCTCGAATGGCACCGGTTGACTTCACAGGCAATGCATCGCGAAACGCCCTGGCTGTTGTAAATAACGCTTCAATATTTCCTGAATTCCCGGTTTTAATCATATGTTTTAAAGACTGGATTTTATCGATCCATCCATCTAACAAAGGGAGTATTTCAGCATGATTTTCAATACATGTATCACGCCACAACTTTGGATCGCTTGAGGCGATGCGCGTAATATCGCGAAAACCGCCAGCTGCTAATTCTACATACAAGGGTTCATCTACGGCTCGCTCTTGCACCTGGTTTACGAGCAGTGCGGCAATGACGTGTGGAACGTGGCTAATTGCTGCAACGACTCGGTCATGAGTACGTGCGGATAGCTGTTTAATGCGTGCGCCTGTTGATTGTAATAAAAGGGTAAGTTCCTCTAGGCGTTCTCGTTCCGTTGTCTCTGTAGGCGTTAGTACGTATACGGCATTTTCAAGCAATAAGTCACTTGCTGCAGTCACACCAGATTTTTCTGATCCAGCCATGGGATGACCACCAATAAAACAACTTTTTTTAAATCTATTTATTGTATAATTAACGATATCTGATTTGATGCCAGCGACATCTGTAATAATTGCATGATCAGCTAAAAGATCTTCAAGTTGTACGATTTGTTCTAAAGTAGAGATGGTTACTGAAATGGGAGTCGCGATGAGAACAAGATCAGCTTGTTCCAGCGCAACCGCTAAGTTTGTGGTAATTTCGTTGACAACACCTAATGTCAAGGCGGATTCTAAAGTCGATGGGTGAATATCAAAACCGACCACGTGCTCGATTTGTCCTGCTTTTTTTAAAGCGAGGGCAACAGATCCGCCGATAAGACCACAACCGATCAAACAAAGGCGTTTAAATGTGCGTGCAGGTCTGGTCACAAATTGAGGCTCCTTTTAGCTTAATGCGAGAGTGCGTGCAAACTCGATGAGATCAGCAAGTGCTTTCTCTGCCTTTTCATGATCTTCTTGTTTCAATGCGTCATCTATGTCTCCACAGCGTCTGACAAGTGCGCTACCTACAATCACAGCATCAGCAAATGCGGATAGCGCTTTTATATGCTGTGGCTGACTTACGCCAAATCCAACGGCGACTGGTACTGGACTTGCCTGTCTTACGGTTCGAACAAAATCTTCTAGATTATTTACGAATGTGCTACGTTCACCTGTTACGCCAAGTGAGGAAACACAATAGGCAAATCCAGTGGCGTTTGCAGCAATTTTTTCGATCCGATCATAGCTTGTTAAAGAGATCAGCGGGATAAGTGCAAGACTGTATTGATTGGTCAAGGTCCTCATTTCTTCACTTTCTTCATATGGAAGATCGGGAATAATGAGTCCATCCACGCCAACTTGAATGCAGGATTTCATTAAATGTTCTGGGCCGTATTGAATGACTGGATTGACATAGGTAAAAAGAACAATCGGGATGTCAGTTACGACGCGTACGCGTGCAATAAGTGACAATGCTTTTGGAAAGCTCATACCTGCTTGCAATGCACGTAAGGATCCAGCCTGAATAACAGGGCCATCAGCCAACGGATCAGAATAAGGAACGCCAATTTCAATCACATCAGAGAATTTTGCGAGTTCTAATATGAGTTGATAGCTATATTCTTCATTTGGATCCCCGGCTGATACAAATGGAATAAATGCGACGCGTTCGCCTCGTGTACGCAATCGATTTTCTATGGCGACTTTACCTCGCATGGTCATAGTGTTCCCTCCAATAATTGCTCTACCGTGTGTACGTCTTTATCTCCTCGTCCAGACAGATTCACGACGACAATCGCATCACTTGGAAGCGTTTTTGCGTATTTGGCAGCATAGGCGATCGCATGTGCAGATTCGAGTGCTGGGATGATCCCTTCGACGCGTGTTAATGTGACAAATGCATCTAATGCCTCACGATCAGAAATGGGTTCATAAGAAGCTCGTTTACTAGTGAATAAATGTGCATGCTCTGGTCCGATTCCAGGGTAGTCCAGGCCAGCTGAAATCGAATGTGCAGGTTGTACCTGTCCATATTCGTCCTGTAATAACAAAGTCATTGAACCATGTAGTACACCTTTACTTCCTTTGGCAATCGACGCCGCATGATGGTGAGTTTCAATACCTTCCCCAGCAGCTTCTATGCCAATTAACTGTACGCTTGCATCTTTAACAAACGGATAGAAGATCCCCATCGCATTACTGCCGCCACCTACACAAGCAATAATACTGTCAGGTAAACGGCCCGCTTGTTCTAGGATCTGTTGTTTCGTTTCATCTCCGATGACTCGCTGAAAATCCCGAACCATCATCGGGTATGGATGCGGACCAACGACAGAGCCAATCACGTAATACGTATCGGTCACATGTTCCACCCAGTGTCGAATGGCTTCGTTTGTTGCATCTTTTAGTGTTTTTGTTCCAGATCGAGCGGGAATAACTTCAGTTCCAAGCAAGCGCATTCGAAATACGTTTAACGCTTGTCGCTCCATGTCCTCCTCGCCCATAAATACTGTGCATTGCAATCCAAGTAGTGCAGCGACAGTCGCGGATGCAACGCCGTGTTGTCCTGCTCCCGTTTCGGCAACGATCCTTTTTTTACCGGTCATTTTTGCAAGCAAACCTTGACCGAGAGTGTTATTGATTTTGTGCGCTCCGGTGTGGTTCAAATCCTCGCGCTTTAAATAAATTTTCGCACCGCCAATATACTCGGTCAGATGACGCGCAAAATAGAGCGGCGTAGGTCGCCCCGAATAATCACGCAAATAAAAGTGCAACTGTTTTTGAAACTCTGGGTCATTTCGTAAACGATCATAATCGGCCTCAAGTGTCGCGAGAGCTGACATGAGTGTTTCAGGGACGTATTTCCCGCCGAATTCACCGAACCGACCGTATTCATCAGGATACATGAGATCCACTCCTCGCGGCTTCTACAAACGCATTCATTTTTTCGGGGTCCTTTTTTCCAGCGGTTTCGATACCGGATGACACATCAACAGCGAAGGGGTGATATTGTGCAACAAGTGACCCTACTGTGAGGGGGGTTAATCCACCCGCGATGATGAGTGGTGTACTTGGAATCATCGTTTTTATACGAGAAATGGAATCCCACTGGAAGGGGTGTCCTGTCCCGCCGTGAGTTGCAAATTGATAAGTGTCCAGCAGGACGGCGTCTACGTGATCTCCGTATACTGAGAGCATGTCATCTTCCCTTGAACCGCGTACGCTCCAAGTTTTCCACACGTGTAGTCCATGTAGGGTTCCAAGACGCGAACAGAGTTCCTGCGACTCTTCCCCACAGAGTTGAACATGTGTCACACCAGTGACACTACAAAGAAAAGCAATCTCCTCTTCTGTTCGATTGACGAGGACAAGCACTGGCGTAGGATTCACTTCATGCTCGGAGCGTAGTGGTGCCAAGTACTGATTGACCTCCTGTGCCGTGACTTCTCGTTTGCTCTTTGCTAAAACGAATCCAATATAGTCTGCTTGTGCAGTTTTTGCTGCAAGGACGTCTTGGACAGATTGTAATCCACAGAGTTTTACCTTTGTCATAAGCCACGCTCTTGCAAAAGTAATTGAGATATACCCTGTGCAGCGTGTTGCGGACCTAATCGCATGAGTGTTTCTCCCACTAAAATGGCACTTGCTCCACATTTTTTGACACGCATCACATCAGCGTTGTCTCGGATTCCACTTTCACTGACTATCATGATGTTCTGATCGATTGCTTGGTTTATCTTTTCTGTTAGTGTTACATCGACTTCGAAGGTATGCAAATTGCGGTGATTGACCCCAACAATACGTGGATGCAACGGACGAACACGTTCCCATTCTTCTAATGAATGAACTTCAATCAAAACGTCTAAACCAACACTTGTCGCAGTGCTGTATAAAGTCGCGAGTTGCTCGTCCGATAGAGCAGCAACAATCAACAAAACAGCATCGGCTCCGATGGCGCGCGCTTCGTACACTTGCCATTCGTCTATGATGAAATCTTTGCGCAGAATTGGTAATGATGATACTTTTCGCACGCGTTGTAATACAGTTGGTGACCCTTGAAAATACTGTTCATCAGTTAGGACGGATAGGGCGCTGGCTCCTCCTAATTCATAACTTTTAGCCATTGCCTCAGGGTTAAAATCGGTGGCGATAATCCCTTTTGACGGAGATGCTTTCTTGATCTCAGCAATGAGTGCCACTGGTGATTTGCTGACAAGTGCATCAGTAAACGGTCGCAAAGGAGGGGCTTGTGCAATCTTATCCTCCCACATCGAACGCGAAATCTCGTTGCGTAATCTGGAAATTTCCATTCGTTTTGTCGCTAAAATACGGTCTAAAAATGTCATGCGCTCACTTCACTTCCCAATCGGCCACTGCATTCAATGAGGTTCCTAAGCTTATCAGCCGCAGACCCGCTGTCGATCATGCGTTCTGCCAATCGCGCTCCTGCTTGTAAGGATGTGACTACGCCTGCAACATAGAATGCGGCGGCGGCATTGATCACGACGATATCCCGTTTCGCTCCTTGCTCACCTGTAAATATTTTCTCGATCATACGCGCATTTTGCTCTGGAGTTCCGCCACGAACAGCTTCTAAGGGGGACTTATGCAAGTCGACATCGCTGGGACGCAAGGTTGATTCACGTACCGTGTGATCCCTCACTTCAAATAGATAGCTCATACCAGAGATTGAAATTTCATCCATGCCGTCATCAGACGTAACCACAAGTGCATGCTCACAATCAAGTAATGCAAGGACATGCGCCATCTTTCTTCCGATTTCAATACTCGGTGTGCCAAGCACTTGACGTTTGGGACGAGCGGGATTGGTTAAAGGTCCTAAGATGTTGAACATGGTGCGAAAACCAAGTTCCTTGCGAATTGGAGCAACATGCTTCATGGCAGGATGATATGCTTGTGCGAACAGAAAACAAATTCCCGTTTCAGCGAGACATTTAGCAGCTACGTGCGGTCGCATTTCGATTGTTACCCCTAGCGCAGAAAGGACATCAGCACTCCCGGCTAGACTTGAGGCGGCGCGATTGCCGTGTTTGACGACTGGAACTCCACCTGCTGCAGCGACAATTGCGGCGGCAGTAGAAATGTTGAATGTTCCGGTACCGTCCCCCCCTGTTCCACACGTATCGACAATATTGCCTTCTACGCTAAGTTGTAGCGCATGATCTCGCATTGCGCGTGCGCTGCCGACCAGTTCTGCAATGGTTTCACCTCTTGCCTGCAAAAGGGTCAAATAAGCGGCAATTTGCGCAGGAGTTACAGATCCATTCATCATGGCATTCATTGCATCTTCAGCTTCGTTTTCCGTTAAATGGTTTCCTTTAGATAACTTCAATAAAATATCCTTCATTCTAATCTCCCCTTGTAAAAGCCGTGACAATATAAAATAAGAACCAAGGATAGTGTCCCTTAGTTCTCGTGAACGTCGCTGCTCATACGCGAAGAGATCGTCGTTTTTCGCTACTTCTCGCACGATCTCCTACCCTTTGCTCAAGCTCTGCTCCGCTCACGCGACTAAGACGATTCAATCGCCTTTCTAACTACTCTCTCCGTGCTACCACTGTGTTCTCGTTACAGTGCGTAGTTTTAAGTTTCACTTCGCTAATCGTACTACGAAATAATAAGATGGTCAATCCGCGAGTATCCGTTTTGTTGTTCGTCAGTGATATTGTCACTATGTAAGTCATCAGTGAAAATGTCACTATGGACAAGGGGATTATTTCATTGAGTCGCGCAGAGTTGAAAAAGGCACTTGTGATCGACAAGCTAATTCAG
>JAKACV010000019.1 GCA_021821085.1 Bacillota bacterium
TGCGGACCCTTCGCCGCCATATACCTTCAGCGGTTCCCTTCTGGCGATCCGTCCAATTGGCAAAACTATATTGGACAGACATTTGACGCCCGTTACGTCAAGGGGTTCCGACAGGGATTCCTGCTTATCCTGCCGGAAATCTACGCGGCTGGCGAAACACACTATTTCCGTGGGGTGTATGATAGCGTCATGGCGCATGCCGCTGTATATTAAGGTTGCGGTCTCACGATCAGGATGATGTGGACTGCCTGAATCGTACGCTGGCCTACTGGCCTGCAGGGGACCGACGGACCTGAATTGCGCTGCGAATCTATCAAAACAATAGAATCTCCCCCCGGTGACAGAGGGTATGGAGAGGAAACCATCAGGTTTGATTATCTGAAAAAGTAAAATAATGTTTTTATTTGTCTTCGCTGTTGTGCCATCATCACACTGATCGTTTCGACTGGCTGGCTGAATCGACGCCAGCCAGATGGCGGGGATTGGGAATATACGTGCAGAATGGATCGCTCTCCATGTAGTCGTCTGTCAGCGCATGCGCACGGGCGCGGGAGCCTGCGCAGACGCGGTTAAACTCACAGTGCCCGCACTTGCCGCGCAATTTGTCCGGATTTCGGAGATTCTGCAAAACGGGAGAATCGCGGTAGATTTCCGCCAAAGGTTGTTGGCGCAGGTTCCCGACCGCCAGAGGCAGAAATCCGCTGGGAAACACCTCTCCCACATGCGAGACAAAGAGAAATCCGTTTCCATCCCAGACAGGTCGCATACTGCGCGACATATCCCGCATTTCGCCGCGTCCCGCAACGCCTGCGCCCATGGCTTCGGCCGTGCTCGTATCCAAAGCTGCATGTTGCATTCTGACCCTCCGGTACTGCGGTCCCTCCGTTGTTTTGATGTCAAACGCAACATTTCCACTCAACTGGTATAGCCACTCCAGCACCTTTTCATGACCTTCCGGCGATAACATGTCCTGTAAGCGCGCCCACCCAGTGGGAATGAGAAAAAAGACGCTCCACAGAACTGTCTCAAGCCGCCCCACCAGTTCGGCGATCGCCGGCAAATCTTCCACATTGTGCTGACTGACTGTGGTGTTGATCTGCAAAGGAATGTGCAGTTGCTTGAGATAGCTGATCTTCTCCATGGTCAGGTCAAACGTTCCCCGAATCCCGCGAAACCGATCGTGAATTTCCGGAGTGGAACCGTCAATACTGAACGCCCAGCGTGCAAGCCCCGCTTCTTTCAGGGCCTTCATTCGTTTAAACGTCACCTTCGGGGTGGCGCTTGGCGTGATGGAGACAGGCAACCCTTGGCGGCTGGAGTAGGAAACGATATCCACCAAATCAGCGCGTTCCATGGGATCGCCGCCGGTGAGCACAAAGAGCGGGCGATCCATCTCCACGAGCTGATCGATCAGACCATACGCTTCCGCAGTGGTCAACTCATCGGGATTGCGATGCTTGATCGCCTCTGCGCGGCAATGGCGACAGGCAAGCTGACAGGCGCGGGTGGTCTCCCAGATAACAATAAAAGGATTTTGCGCAAAGTCGTTTGATGGCATGATAAAACCCCCCCGTCATTTTTCGTCTTCTGACTCATTATGACCGCTACTCCGGGGAAGCATTGTGATTCTTGTCACGAGTTCTACCTGTTTCGCTAAAAAGGATCATGCGTCGTGCATAACCCGAATTGGAACCGGTGATATTATCCGTTAGTGTACGAGCGATGGGTTTTCGTGCAGCCCATATGCCAAGATTATGCTGACACGCAGATGTCGGTCACTGGAGAGGGAAAATCGATGCCCGATTTTGACGCAATCATTCGGTTGATTCGGTAAATTTCGGGTAACTCGATGGATCTGAAAACGGTTAAATCTCATCTTTGACGTGGCGCGTGATCTCAAAGCCATGGTCTGTACCCGTCTCATCGATCCTTCAAGCAAATTAAACCTGTTCCACGTGTGATCCAGCACGCAGGACAGGGCGTCCTTCAGTGGGAAGGCGAAGCAGACCGCCCCATAGTCCTGTTCTTCAAGCGCAAAATTATGGTCCGTTTCATTCTCGTACAAAACCATTTGGATATTGTCCGCCATGAACACCGCCTTCATACCAGCGCTGCGCACCGCAATCCAGCTTATATTTATTTGGAAACGACAGGCGCCGACTGTCCCAAGGTTGTCAGAGCCTCACTGACAACAGTGACGACAACTCTTCTCGCCTCTGCGCTCCCTTTGCAATTTGTTGAGATTGATTGCACGGAATCCTCGGCCCATACATACGGATTGTCGCCGTAAAAACCGCTGATGCAGTTGCGGATCATGCCGTCGTTCTCGCGCTCTGAAAATGCTGCTCCCGCAGCGTGAACCGCCTCTTCAAATCCGTCTACCTCGTGATCGGGTAACTGTTCTAACCATTCCTTAAACTGACTCCCACTTAGCATGTAAACCCCCATTCTTTGTATCCTGAAGGCGCAGATGACGGCCCGTCCGGTTCCACCAACCCGAACTCATACGTTAGCACTGATATTGTGATCATTGTCATAATGTTTGTCTGGGAGCCAGCTAAAATGGTTCTGAGACAGACGAGAGGGGATTGATTTTCTATGCGCTCGGCTCATCGTTTTGCTCTTCGGAGGCTGCTTCCCGGCGTTCTGGTTTTGTTTGCGGTCGCACTTTCCGGGTGTGGAACAAACTCTGCGGCCGCCGGCAAAGAAGGACAGGCGACGCCGTCGCAAAACGGAGGACCAGTTCACGCCGCAGGCAACTCAGACGGAATGGCTTCTGGAGCGGGCGCCGCCCGAATGATCAGTCAAAAACCGCATCCGATGCAAATCGTTCGACATGGCAGTGACGTCTCCATACAAATGTATACCGAAGAGACGAAAGTGGATGTGGCGCCGGGTGTGCCGTTTCACGCCTGGACATTTGACGGCGTCGTTCCGGGGCCTGTCATTCTGCTCAAACAGGGTGATCATGTGGCCCTGACTCTGCACAATCTGGATCCGCTGATGGCGCACAGCATCGATCTGCACGCCGCCCTTGTGGCGCCGAACCGCAATTTTATCGATGTGCCAACGGGGCAGTCGCGAACGATCCGCTTCGTCGCCTCAGTGCCAGGGGTGTTCCTTTATCACTGCGAGAGTGAACCGATGCTTCAGCACATCGCCATGGGTATGTACGGCGCAGTGATTGTCACGTCGAAAACGGCGGCCCCGCCTCAGGCGGTGATCGTCCAGAGTGAAATATACACGCCGCCGACCTATGCGAATATGCTGGATGGTCAACCGAGCTACGTTGTATTCAACGGCGAGGTTGGGCAAATGTTGACCCATCCATTGCGCACGGCGGTCGGCAAACCGTTCACGATCGCTTTTGTAAATGCGGGGCCGAACGAATCATCCGCGTTTCATGTCGTGGGCAGCACCCTTCGCACAGTGGATCTGAGCGGCAATCCGGCTGATGCGCTGCATGATGTGCAAACGGTTGACGTACCCCCTGGAGACGGGATTCTCGTGACGCTTCAGTTTTCGCAGTCTGGCGTCTATCCCTTTGTTTCGCACGACATGCGTCAGTTCGCTCGGGGAGCGGTGGGGCGTATCGTGGTTGCGAGTGACAACGGAAAATGAAACACGATCAGATGGGGGAGGAATTTGCAATGATATGGTCAGGAGTTGCGTTTCAGAAGCGGAACAGGCCATGCGGCCACGGCGGTTGTCAGCGCGGGAACTGGCTGGAGAGACTGTCCGCACTCGTGTACGCGCGGCGCATGCGCAGCGTGCTGCTTTTCGGTCTCGCCCCGTTTGTGCTCACCGGTTGTGGAACGGCGGCCGCTACGGCGCCGAGTCAGCCAGCGCAGAGCGATCTGGGGCGGTTTTTGGTCAGCCAACCCGCGAACAAAACGGCAGTCCTCAAACTGGCGGCGGCGGATGGCAACGCGAATGGCGGGTACAACTTCGACGGCTATGCAAATGGTCAACTCGTCTTCACTGTACCAGTTGGATGGACAGTCCAGGCGCAATTATCAAATTCAGGACTGATGCCGCACAGTGCCGTCATCATCAGCCAGCAGGCGCAGCAATCGAACAATGTCTCGATTCCCGCCTTCCCAGGGGCAGAGACGCTGCAGCCAGCTCAGGGGATCAGTATGGGCGCGGTAGCGCATTTCTCATTTAAGGCGTCGAAGTCTGGAGTATATGCCATCGCGTGTGGAGTGTCAGGGCATGACGCGGACGGCATGTGGGACACACTGGTGGTATCCGCCGCGGCGAAGGCGCCGACGGTGACGGTGAAGCCGTAGGCCTAGGCGCCGAATCAAGGCCGCAGCCGCTGAAGACCTCTCCGGGTGATCGTTGTTTCGCCAATTGTGCCACTTGCTCCCCACTTTGACCGCCCATACTTTCGAGTCTTTATAAGTATGTCGTAAAATGTGCCGACGCAGAGGGGGAACGACAATGAAGGACGGAATATGGGATCTGGAAGGCGAAGTGGGGGAGGAAGATACCGATGAATGATCTACACAAACAGGTTGAGAGGTTGGTGGAGTTGGACGAGAAGGCAATCCACAACACCTCAATCCTGACGCAACGCGAGTGGGATGAGTTAATGCACCTGTCTAATCATCCCACCACAATGTCGAGCCGGTATGGCCGCGCCTACCTCGCGGAGTGCGAGGCACATGAGCGGACGCAGAAGCAACTAGAGAACGCTGTCATGGTGCTCAGAGATCTGGCGTGTCCGCCTCGAACGACGCGAATCCTGAAGGGGTGGGAGCATGAGGGCAAGGAACTGGTCGGTGAATCTTGAAACGGAAGAGTATGCGGCGGACAGGACCCGGATCGTCTCAGATGCCTGTGAGGCGATTGCGGACACTGTTGAAGGGTATTATGTCAATATCGCGGGTGCCCCTGATCATGGGCACCCCGACGCCTATTTGGTTCCCATTTTGCGGGAACGGTTTGAATCTGCAGTAGACATCCGCTACGTTGATCAGTGTGGCTGCGGCGGGCATGTCTATCGCATCACGAAAATAGCCGGGCCTTCATGAAACAGGCCCGGCTATTTATTGTGCTGGACATGGTTCACTTTGTCATTGGGGTGACTTTGGGCGGAACGATGGCGGTTGACACGTCGCTGTGGGGAACGCTCATTCCTGTCCACGCGGAATTAAATCCGTTTGGCTGGCTGACCATTCTCATCTATGGCATGACGTATGCCGTACTGGCCTCTTTTGGGCGCTTTCGTCCGCTGTCGGCGGCTGCCGGGTGGACGCACCTGCTCTGCGCTGAAATCGGCGTGGCGGCGATCGCGCTCGGCGCAGGGTTTTCTCTGAACGTGCTGGTGGAAGCGGGTTGGGTCTTCCAGGCATTAGCCCCGCTGCTGTTTCTGCGCAACATCATGTGGATCGTCCGCTCTCGGCAGTCAGTCGCCGAGCGTTCCACCGGGGCGGACAGCGAGTCGGCGCAGGATGGATCGAGCGCTTCCGGGTTGCTGACGCCGGCTGTCTATGCGGAATCCACCGATCGCATCGCACAGCGCGGAACCAGTCTGGCGTTGCTGTGCTGGATAATCGCGGCGGTGTGGATGGCGGCGGATGTTCTCGCAACGGCGGGAGCCGACGCGGCCAATCTGCCCATGGGTGCGGCGATTGCCGCCGTTGCGCCCGATCCAGGCAGTGCGGCGGGGCGTTTGGGGTTTGCTCTGATTGGCGCCGCGCTCATCTGGATTGCCATTCTTTATGTCTGGCAGATGCGCCGTGACTGGTTTAAGCGGCTCGGCGTCACCTCTGGCGTGGCTTGCCAGTTGGTGTTTCGCGCTGGCGCTGGGAGTGCGGCTCGTATGGGGAGCCGATCCGCTGTCGCTCGTTTCACTGCATCTGCTGTTTCTGGGCTGGATTACGACGCTCGTCTATGGCGTGGGCTATTCGCTGTTTCCCCGCGTGTTGCACCGCTATGTGCGCTCTGGTTGGGTTTCGCCCACACAAATGGCGGCGTCCATCAGCGGGGCTGTACTGATGCCGATCGGGTTCTCTTTGATGGCGCGCGGACTGGTCGCCGGATCGAATGTACTGGTTGTCGGCGAGGTGTTTGCCGGTCTCGGCGCACTCTCGTTCATCGTGATCTGGTCCGCTTCATAGCCTCTCGGCATTGAAAGGGCTCTAAATACTCAAAAGCAGTAATTATTGAAGATTTTTACTGGGAAAAAGGTGCGGCCGCGATGACTGGTTGGTTTGCGTAACGAAGTGGGCATGACAAAGAAACCACGACGAGGATGTTTTTCGAAAAATCAGCGTGGTTGGTCTGTATTTCTTGCTTTGGTCTAGGCCACCAGGAGCGTTGATGTCAGGTCGATCTCGATTTCCTGGTACCAAGCATCCAAGTGCTGGCACATCATGATTCCGAAAATCCGAATCAACCACATCTTGGTACTGCGGTGCCTCGCGGCTTCAAGCTTGTAGTCAAGCTTCTCTCGCTTGTTAGAACGCTCAACGGTGGTTCTATGTTTGTAGACGTCGTTCCACTCGTCACTGTTGCGGGCAACAGGTGGAAACAAGCGAGGATTATCTTTGGTATAGGTGTAGACACACCGGCCGTAAGACGAGTCAGAACAGGGTGAATCGCAGGTGCAGACACCGCTTTGCATGAGGGGACAACGATATTTACGTCTTGCTCTCGTATGGTCGTTCCCATCATTTTTCATGGCCAGCCCCTTTTGGCAAATGGGGACGCCCTCAGGGGAAACGGTGATGTCATCCTTGTACTTCTTGTTCCCGGTTTGGCGTTTGTTGAGGTCAATGAACGGGATGATGCCTTTGGATTCGAAATAGCGATAAATGGGCATCGCGTCATGAGCCGCATCGAGCAACACCCGTTTCCAACGCCAATCGGGATCATACTGCTCAAACTCCTTGATGCTGACGATGAGTGAAACGGAGTCATGGCGGGAAGCTCGTCCCAATCCAGGATAAAGTGGCAGGTCATAATGACTGTTCGACGCCGTGAGCATATAGAGGTGGTAGCCAAAGTAAAAGCAGTTGCGATGGCTGTCCCACCCGATGTTGCAATCCGGTTGTGAATAGAGGCGGTTACAGGTGCATGGATCAATGCCTCTCTCCCTACATTCGCAAACGCGCTTGCTACGAAGGAATGCAGCAGTTCGAACCGGGGTTCCGTCACCGGCGACAGAGAGCGCTGATATGTCACCAAGGAGCCCAAGTGACGCGGAAACCTGTACAAATTGCTCCTGAAACAAGGACATGAAGAGGTCGGTTGGCAATGGGTTGACACTGGATTTACGCAGTAAGATTCTGTTGACCAATCGTTCCACCTTTTTTGGTGTTGTGGTCGGTGCTTTTTCACCCTTCTTGCCTTTGATAGGCTTCTTATTACGTTTGGGCTTGAGCGCATTCGTGAGGTGGCGTCTGGGCATGGGCCAAAGGCGAGCGAAAAAGTCGTAGAAGGTGCCGACGCCAGGAGTGTCTCCGGGAAGAAAGCCACTGATGATGGCGTAAAGCGGAACGCGGCGTAACTCATCGACCCAGAGGTCAGTCGAATTGGAAAAAAGTTGCGTGGGCCCTGCCCAGTCGATGAAATGGGTGAACGATATTCCTTGATGTGGTATAATCAAACTTGGATAGGTGATGACCATGGAACTATTCAAGCCCAGTGTCGACTTCGTATTCAAACGCATTTTTGGCATCGAGGAAAACAAGGACATCCTGCTCGATTTTCTCAATGCCGTCTTCGAGTCGGCCAATGAATCCGGTGTGACAGATATTGAAATTCTCAATCCATTTCTGGACAAAGCAGCGGTCTATGACAAGCAGTCCATCCTGGACATCAAGGCTCGGACAGCAAGTGGAACACTCATTAATATCGAGATTCAACTTTGGAACCAGCGAGACATTGAGAAGCGCACACTGTTCTATTGGTCGCGGATGTACGGAGGTCAGTTGATTGAAGGTGGACGGTATCGGGATCTTTGTCGTACTGTGACCATCAACATCTTAGGCTTTAACTATATTGACAATGACCGTTACCACAACACGTTTCACCTGCGGGAAGACCACACGGAACTCATCTTAACAAATGACATCGAAATCCACATGATTGAACTGCAAAAACTGCGAGAAATCGCCGTGGGTCAACAACGGAAACTGGTGCGCTGGATGCTGTTTTTACTGGGACCAGCGCCAGAGAAAATGGAGGAACTTGCCATGGAGGAACCGGCGATTAAGAAAGCATTGACCACGCTGGAATTCTTAAGCCAAGACCGTGAGGCGCGCGAATTGTACGAAGCACGCCAGAAAGCGATGAATGACTGGATATCCAGCATCGAAGGCGCACGAGAGGAAGGCAGAGCCGAGATTGTACGGCGCATGCTGAGTAAAGGAATGTCCATCGAAGAGGTGGCGGAACTCACGGAACTGAGTGTCGGGGAGATTGAACGACTACAACGGGACCAAACTCACTGAAAAGTGATCTGATGCCCCTGCAGACCCTTTCCCCATCATGTGGTTCAGTATATCAGAGGCTGGTGCTTTGATTCGCCTGCACACAACGTAGACAAAGACAACACCAGTTTTCACTCAAGTTGGCTTACTCATGAATGCCAATCCGATTATCAGTGGCACTTGGCGTTCCCTTCGGCATATCAAATCTCGGTCCGAAATGTTTTCCCCAACTCATCACTGAGTCCAAAATAGTGCCGGAACTTGTAAATGAGGGACCTCCACCGGGCAGGATTGACATAGTTCTCTCCGATGACAATCCCTTGTTCACCTGTATGGCGATTATACCACAACTCAGCTTATTTTCGTGGAATGAAATGGATTCTCTGGGCGACTTGGCGCGCCTGCGATTGGTGCTGACTTCGATGCCTGACGAGGCGCTTTTAACTCGTCTTCATGCACACCGCGGTCGTCGGGGTCGCAATGATCACCCGGTTCGTGGCATGTGGAACTCGCTGCTGGCAGGCGTCGTGTTTCAGCACCTGAGTATCGAAAGTCTGCGCCGGGAACTGGCGCGAAACGCACAGCTTCGAGAAATGTGCGGTCTTTGGGACATCCCATCCGCGAGCGCCTATACTCGTTTTCTACAAAAGCTCCTTCGTTATACAGAGGAACTCGATGCGATGTTCGATCACTTGGTCAAAGCGTTGCGAGAAACCTTGCCGGGTTTCGGTGAACACCTAGCGATCGATAGCAAAGCGATCTCGTCATGGGCGAACCACCCGAGTAAAGAGAGTGAGCCAGACGGACGGCGCGACTTAGACGCCAACTACGGGGTCAAAAGTTACAAGGGCCTTCACAAGGACGGCAAGCCATGGGAGAAAGTGGTTCGCTGGTTTGGTTACAAGCTCCATCTGGTCGTGGATGCGGCGTATGAGCTACCCGTAGCCTTCTCGGTAACACCCGCTTCAAAGTCGGACATGCCGGGAGCACACGACTTACTGAATCGAATGTAAACGCGACAAAGACAGATACTGAGGTCGGCCCAGACGATGGCCGCGGACAAAGGGTATGACGACGGCAAACTGATTACAAGATTGTGGGATGCATACAGGATTAAGCCCCTCATCGACCTGCGTAGGATGTGGAAAGACCCGGACGAAACGCGCCTGTTGCCTGGACAGACAAACGCCGTGTACGATCAGACGGGGGCTGTCTACTGCTATTGTCCGGAGACGAACGTGCGACGCGAGATGGCTTGCGGAGAATTTGAAAAAGATCGTGGAACGCTTAAGAAACTGTGTCCGGCTAAACAGGTTGGGATTCTCTGCGCGGGACAATCGCAGTGTCCTTTGGCCAGTGGGCTACGCGTGCCGATGAATGTAGACAGACGAATTTTTACGCCGATCGATCGAGCGAGTTACAAGTGGAAGCGATCCTATAAAAGGCGAACGGCCATCGAGCGAGTCAACAGTCGATTAGACGTGTCATTAGGATTTGAGGTGCACACAATTCGCGGACAGGAAAAGATGCAGATGCGGTGTGGGCTAGCCTTGTGCGTCATGCTGGCCATGTCGCTGGGGCGTATTCAAGAGAAGTAGAGTCAGTTGATGCGAAGTCTTGTGCGCAGCGTCTCGTAGAGAATGAGGATATGTAAACGAATGAAGGATATGTAAACGAATGAAGGATATGTAAACGAATGAAGGATATCCACAGGCGCCGTCACGAGGGGGGGCCGATTTTGCGTGGCTTGAGGATGTCTAAGTGAGCGGGTGCGGTATGTGCGTAACGTATTTGCGCGGCCGAAGCGAAGCGTCACGGCATCCGGGCACGCAAGTGAAGCGCATGCCGTGCCCACTCGCGAGGCTCCAGTGACCACATCGAAAAAGGCTCCAAAAGATTGGTACTGGGCATGAGAGGGAATTGAAGGTAACATGGGGGTGACTCCCCCTTTCGACGAAGGATAGAGTTGGGTGGCTCTTCTTCGCGATTTTTGGGGTGGTTTTTAAATGTCAAGTGTTATTTGTGGATTTAGGTGATGTTTTCCCACTGATTTCGAAGTGGAATTTCCAATTCTCAACACTGTGCAGGCAAAGCTGCTACGTCAGTAGTGGAGGAAATGACAAAAACCCTAAGGTGAAAATCCCTTAAGGAATCAATAGAAATTGAATGCCGAGAGGTTATTGAGAATAGGGGAGGATGGACATGGCAGAGCGGGTACTCGCGGAAAAAGTGGCGATTGTCACAGGTGCGGCGAGTGGGATTGGGCTTGCGATAGCCAATCGTTTTGCACAAGAGGGCGCGTGTGTGCTGATTTCAGATGTGAACGAGGCGGCTGCTCAGGAAGCGGCTGCTGCGTTGCGCCAGCAAGCACTCAATGCGCATGCAGTGCTGGCCGACATGACGCGCGAGGAAGATATTCGACAGATGGTTCAAATGGCCGAACAGCTTGGTGGAGTCCATATTCTTGTCAATAATGCGGGGATGCAGCACGTCGATGCTCTGGAGGATTTTCCTGTCGATCGCTTTCGTTTATTGGTTGATCTCATGCTTGTTGGACCGTTTATTGCGACAAAATATGTATTTCCCGTGATGAAACGGCAGCAGTTCGGACGTATCCTCAATATGGCTTCTGTGAATGGATTGATCGGGTTTGCTGGGAAGGCTGCCTATAATTCAGCAAAGCATGGGCTGATTGGCTTAACTAAAGTGGCTGCTTTAGAAGGTGCAACCCACGGCATCACCGTTAATGCGCTGTGTCCAGGATATGTCGATACGCCGCTTGTACGAAATCAGTTATCCGATCTTGCAAAAAGTCGTGGTGTACCGCTTGCGCGAGTGCTGGAAGAAGTCATCTATCCACTCGTGCCACAGAGACGCCTGTTAGAAACCTCAGAAATCGCGGATTATGCGCTGTTTTTAGCTACGCATCAGGCGCGTAGCGTGACAGGGCAGGCGGTTGTCATGGACGGAGGCTACTTGGCGCAATGAGCAAGGGTTGTGAATCATCACTCGTTTTTGAGTGGCAGCTGTGATGTATACAGGAGAATAACATGACGGAAAAAGTCTCGTCAGGGGAAATGACTACCTGAACGAGGCTTTTTGTATTGACGAGATACGAGTGATTGTGTTTTAATTTATATATCTTATAAGATTTTAATATATAATGATTTGGAGATGTGAAATGTGTCTCGGATAGCCCACGTGGTGATCAACTTGATGACGGTTGTTTTCTCAAGCTTCTTGATATGCCTCGGGTGGATTGGGTTATATCATCCTTCTCTTCTTTTTGAACATCCGATTTTCAACATGTTTATACCCGTACCGTTTCTCGTTATCCAGTTGACGGTCGCTCCGATATCTGGTGTGTTTCTTATTGTCCTCGGAATTCTTGGGATTTTGTCCGCGCTATATGGGATTGGTTACGGTGTGATCTATTGTTCGAGACAGTATGGAGTATGGCTCGATCTTGGGGTGCTTGCATTTGTAGCAACGATGGCACTCGTATTTTTAGCGGGGAACGCGTTTACGTTTCTTCTTGGATGGGAAACGATGTCGTTTATGTCGTATCTACTTGTCGTTTATGAGTCAGAAAGACCAGGAGTAGCCATGGCTGGGGTGATTTACTTAGCGATGACACAACTTGGGACTGTGTTTTTGGTTTTGGCATTTTATTTGTTGCACCAGTATACAGGCAGCTACGATTTTGCTGTTTTTGCACATGACGCTGCTGCACTTTCTCCGGTGTTGCAAACTGTCGTTTTTGTGTTTACTCTGATTGGATTTTCGCTCAAGGCAGGCATGATGCCTTTGCACATTTGGTTACCGAGAGCTCACCCTGCTGCGCCAAGCCATGTGTCGGCGCTCATGTCAGGCATCATGCTAAAGACAGCGTTATACGGGTTACTCTTGGTGAATTTTTATTGGTTGCACCCAGAGGCGTGGCGGGGGGCGCTCCTGATCGTACTCGGTGCAAGTAGCGCAGTGCTTGGCGCATTTCATGCGACGCAGGAATTGGATGTTAAACGCATTCTCGCCTATAGTAGCATTGAAAATATGGGCCTCTTATTTATGGGTGCGGGTATCTCGTTATTAGCACTTGCATTGCATCAGGTGACCCTTGCAGGAATTGCATTTTGCGCAACACTGTATCAGGCGATCAATCATGCGGCGTTTAAAAGTTTATTGTTTCATGGTGCAGGGTCGATCATTCACGGAACGCATGAGCGATCACTGAATCGCTTAGGCGGGTTGGTGCGAAGAATGCCGTATACGACGTTCGCCATGGCGATTGGCTTGCTATCTGTGTCTGCGATTCCCCCCTTTAATGGATTTATGAGTGAATGGCTCCTATTTAGTGTCACTGCACGTATTATTCATGCCAATCTTCACAACATGCTAGGATTGTTACCGGTATTTGCAATGTTCTCGCTTCTTTTCTCAGGTGCGTTTGTGGCGCTCATGTCCGCTCGCATTTTTGGAATTGGGTTTCAGGGAGAGGGACGATCGAGCGGTGCCAAGCAGGCGCATGAAGCACCGATCACTATGCGAATCGCGTTGTTGCTTGGCGCTCTTGTTCCGCTCTTGCTTGGATTATTTCCTGTGCTGATTACACAGGCGTTGCGCTTAGCCTTGCCACCGACTGAGAGCTATGCGGTTCGACAGATATGGTATTCACAAAACGCTATTTCCATGTCAATTTTGCCGTTTCTCTTATTGGCGATTCTTGGCGGCGGTGGATTTGTCGTGTGGCTTGCCGTCCGCATATGGGCCGGAAAGGAACGGCGTCAGATCGCACCAACCTGGACATGTGGAGGCAGCCGTTTGGCAAACATGTCGTATAGTGCGACAGGTTTTTCACAGCCAGTACGACGGACCTTTAGCGTATTCAAAATTCCTGTAGCGGGTGGCTACATGTACCATCCGACGTGGGACGTCGTCCTGAATACGGCGCGTCGCTTCCGGAGAATTCAAAATGGGAGTGTGCGGTCTTATCTTCTCTACTTATTTATTACGGTCATCGTGTTGTTGATTGTGGTGCGTTAGGGGGGGAACTCATGAGTGTGATTCAAGCGTGTTTACTCGTTTTTTTTGCACCGCTTGTACAAGGGGTCATCAAGCACACAAAAGCGTGGATGCAAGGCAGGAAAGGTCCATCTGTGTGGCAACCCTATCGTGAACTACGCAAATACTTTCGCAAGGGAACGGTTCTTTCGGATCAGTCGTCACTTGTCACAACGGTGGTTCCGTATCTGCAACTGGCTTTGGTTTTTATGGCAGCCATGATGCTTCCAGTGGTTACGGCAGCTTCACATACACTACTCGCTTCTTCTGATATTTTCTTGTTTATTTATCTTCTCGGGTTTGCCAGATTGTTAACGGCTGTTGTTGGCATGGACTCTGGAAGTGCATTTGGTGGCATGGGCATCAGTCGCGATTTGTTTATCTCATTATTGGTGGAACCCACTGTGTTTCTCGCCATATTAGCTACAGGAATTGCCGCCAATATCTATAGTTTCTCCGGACTCTCTACTCAGTTGCTTTCACATCCAGTGGAGGAATTTACATTGACACATCTACTTGCAGCCGTGGCACTTTTTATGATTGTCATGACAGAAGTTGGCCGTTTGCCCATTGACAATCCTGATACTCACCTTGAACTGACGATGATTCACGAAGCTGCAGTGCTTGATCTCTCCGGGCGTCATATTGCTTTGATGTCACTTGGTGCCTGGATGAGACAGTTGCTGTGGTTCACTGTGTTTTTGGATGTTTGTGTACCCGCTGGCATGGCATCGGGACTTACAGTGAGCGGGATTCTGCTTGGCGTAGTGGTTTGGATCGGTAAGGTTTTTGTATTGGGTACGATGTTAGCTGCACTGGAAAGTGTCAATGCCAAAATGCGGCTTTTTGCTGTGCCGCGGTTCTTGACTTTCGCATTATCAATCGCTGTGTTTGCATTACTGACTAATTTTGTGGCTGTGTAACGCATCTTTGATTAGGGAGGGAATCAGGTGGATTTCTGGCTTGATGTAACGGTTGTGGCCCTCATGGTCAGCACGAGTTGGATTATCGCGATTCGCTATATTTCATCTGGGATTAAATGGCTATCGTTTCAATCGTTGATGTTGTCCTTACTTACAGGTGTGCTCGCCGTAGAGACTGGCCGCACTGATTTATTTGTCATCGCTGTGCTGACACTACTCGTAAAGGCAATTGCCATTCCTTATATTCTCTACCGTACGCTAAGGGCAGTGGGTGTCGATCGGCAGGCTGAGAAGACGTTTGGTCGTGATCGATTGATCATTGCGGTTCTCGCGATGTGGGCGATTGGATATTACGTTACACCTGATTTTGGTTTGGGTTATGGTCACAATGTGTATTTATCGGTTGCCATTGGCATGTTACTCAGTGGAGTTTTAATTATGATCACTCATAAAAAGGCACTGATGCAAGGGATTGGGTTGATTGTTATCGAGAATAGTCTGTTTCTAGCTGCACTTTCAACCAGTTTCGGTATGCCGTTTCTCGTTGATATCGGAATCTTCTTGGATGTGTTGGTCATCGTCGTACTTATTTCAGCGTTATCTTTTCGTATGGACGAACTCTTGTCGAGTATGAGTATTGAAAAATTACGGCGGTTAAAGGGGTGATCATGTGATTTTGCTATGGATGGTGCTCACCCCAGTTGTGACAGGTCTCGTTTGCGGCGTAACACGGCAGCAAAGGATACAAGAGATTTTTCACTTGATCGGAAGTGTAGCAACCTTTGTCCTTGTTTTATTCGTCGTATGGGATTTGGCGCAGTGTGGATCGATTACGGCGATGAATCAATTTTTTTATGCGGATGCACTAAGTGCAATTGTCCTTTTGATTGTCGGGATTGTAAGCTTTACCGCATCTCTTCATTCCATTGGATATATGCAAAAAGAAGTGGTCGATGGGCATTTGCATGACACGCAGTTGCGGAGTTATTATGCATTGCTGCATCTCTTTATTGCAACGATGCTCTTTGTTCCGATCGTAAACAACCTCGGGATGATGTGGGTGGGAATTGAAGCTACAACTGTCGTATCTGCTTTTTTGGTCGCATTGTATCGTACCGCTGAGTCGCTCGAAGCGGCTTGGAAATACCTCATCTTATGTAGTGTCGGCATCGCCTTTGCTCTGCTCGGTTTAGTTGTTCTCTATAGTTCATCGGTTCAAGTTTATGGTGCTGCAGAAAATCGTCTGAACTGGACGTTTTTAAGTCATGTGTCACAGCCATTGCCTACGCACTTATTACTTTTATCTTTTGTACTCTTGCTTGTCGGGTATGGGACAAAGGTTGGGTTGGCTCCTATGCACTTTTGGCTTCCAGACGCGCATAGCCAAGCGCCATCTCCTGCATCAGCATTGCTGTCTGGTGCATTATTAAACACGGCCTTTCTGGCCATCTTACGCATGTTTGCGATTGTGATACGAATGGATGGGTCATTGTTTGTCTCTCATATTATGTTGGTTTTTGGCCTGTTATCCCTTTTCGTCGCTTTTCCTTTTATTTTATTGCAACAGGATGTGAAGCGCATGTTGGCTTTTTCAAGTGTCGAACAGATGGGGATTATCGCCTTTGGCATCGGGATTGGTGGCGAGGTTGGACTGGCGGCGGCGCTTTTGCAGATGTTTAATCACGCTATGGCAAAATCCACCCTATTTATGACAGCGGGGAATATGACGCAGCATTATCAAACGAAAAACATGAGAAGAATGCGCGGCGCACTACGTTCGATGCCGTATAGTGGACCGATTTTTCTCGTGGCGGCATTTGCCGTATCAGGGGCACCTCCTTTTTCACTTTTTACAAGCGAATTTGCACTCACTGCGACAGCTTTTGCAGACGGATATTGGTTTGTTTCCGCGCTGTTCCTTGTCGTCATTGCGGCCATTTTTGGTGTGATGGTGTATCAAGCAGGCCGTGTGGTACTTGGCGACGCACCACATCGTGCGCAAGGTAAGGAGCGCGGTGGTTGGAGAACCATCCCGCTGCTGTTGCCATTGTCGTTCGTGTTTCTGTTTGGATTATTCATTCCACATGCTGTGTTGGAACTCTTGCAACACGCGGCTCTCATTCTTGAAGGGAGGGCGCAGTAATGACACTTATGATTTCAGAAATGGAGATTGAACGCAATCAGCTACCTGCTGAGTGTTTGCGGCTCGTCGAAGCGGGGTATCGTCTGCTGACAATGGTTGGGACAGATGAGCGGGAGGAGATTGGGCACTATGTGCTGCGTTATTATTTTGCGAATGATCGTGCGTCAAACGTAACGTTGCTCACGGTGAAAATGCCAGCGAATGATCCGACGTATCCGTCCGTTACTGCGGTGATGCCTGCAGCAGATTGGTACGAGCGTGAAGTATACGATTTGCTTGGCATTGAGCCGCTCTCACATCCGAATTTACACCCGCTTGTTTTGCACGGACAACGACTTGCTGTATATCCGTTGCGTCGCGATTATCCTGTAGATCAATCTTTGCCAGAGGTTGTACGAGAGGTAGAAGAACCAAATTTGGCGGATGGTCAATTCATTGTTCCAGTGGGACCTATTCACGCAGGCATCATCGAGCCTGGACACTTTCGTTTTCTGGTGGAAGGAGAACGTATCGAGTCATTGACTGCACAGTTATTCTACACACATCGCGGGATTGAAAAGAGTGCGGAGGGAATGCAAGTCGAGGAAGCGATGGCGCTTGTGGAACAGACCTGTGGTGTGTGTAGCGTCTCCCATGCACTCGCTTATGCACATGCTATCGAAGCTTTGGCGAACATGACAATTCCGGTGCAGGCAAAATGGACTCGCACTTTGCTTGGTGAACTGGAGCGACTCTACAATCATGTAGGTGATGTGGGGAACTTGTGCGCAGGTATCGGATTTAGTTTTGGTACGATGCAGGCTGGACGGTTAAAAGAGCAACTTCAGCAGCTAAATGACGATGTAACGGGTCACCGCTATCTACGCGGTGCTGTCGTGGTTGGCGGTGTGTCAAAAGCGATTTCTATGGCATTGCTGGAACGGATCCGCATGGCTGTGAGCAGTGTATTACAAGAGCTGGGAGAAGTTGCAAGCGTGATACTCAGTCATGAGATTGTTTGTGACCGCTTTGCCTCTGCAGGAATACTCGAACGTGCTGTGGTTGAACGCTTTGGTGCGGTCGGTCCTGCTGCACGCGCTTCAGGTGTTGAACGAGATGTGCGTGTTAATTTCCCATACGATGGATATGGTGATCTTGAGTTTTCAGTTCCGACGTTTCAAGCAGGAGATGTCATGGCGCGTTTGCAGCAACGCATCGCGGAAGTGAACGAGACGGGGAAACTGATTGAAACGATCATTAAAAATTTAACTGTTTTTGTGACGAAAACCAATCAAACGCTCGTGACACCGCTTCGTCCGCTTCTCGAAGGGAGTTACACTATCGGTATGAGTGAATCGGCTCGAGGCGAAAATGTTCACTTTGTGATGGTTGGGAAGCATCAGACGATTCGGCGATTACGTATTCGCTCTGCGTCTTACGCCAATTGGCCAATTGTACCTTTTGCAGTTCTGGGAAATGTGATTCCGGATTTTCCGCTTATCAATAAGAGCTTTGAACTTTGTTATGCGTGTTGTGATCGTTAGGGGGTGTACGCGATGTGGAATCTTGTAAGAAAACGACTGCAAACTGCAGTTGTAACCCGTTCTGCAGTAGAACTTTTTGATCAATCGGCGTCGTTTGGTGCTGACCGACAGTCTCCTCTTGATGACCTTTTGATGCGATTCAATCGCTTGGCGGTAACGTCGTTTGGAGGCGCGGTTCATGTCCGTCATGTGGATGCTGGATCTTGCAATGCGTGTGAATGGGAGTTGAATGCAATACTAAACCCAGTGTATGATATTTCCCGCATGCGTATTGACTTTGTTGCTTCTCCGCGTCATGCCGATCTTTTGACAGTAACGGGTGGAGTTACACGTAATTTACTTGAGGCACTGCGTAAAACATATGAAGCCACAGCTTTTCCAAAAGCCATCGTCGCAATTGGTGGATGTGCCATTGGTGAAGGGCTACTTAGAAAAAACTATGCCCAAGAAGGGGGGATCGCTCCATTTGTACCTATCCATGTAAAGGTGCCGGGATGTCCCCCACGCCCTAAGGACATTATGGAAGGACTGCTGTTAGCTATGGAACGCTTAAATAACGAGGTGGAACACAATGGATCATAAATTACAGCAGTTTAAAGCCGATTTTTTTAAAACTTTATCTCATCCTCTGCGTATTCGGATCTTGGAATTATTGCGTGAAGGAGATAAGTTTGTTAACGAGTTACAGAGTGAATTAGGTGTCGATGGTTCTGTAGTCTCTCAGCAATTAGCTTTATTGCGCAATAAAAATATCGTTCTCGGTAAAAAGGACGGTACAAAAGTTACGTATACAGTAAGGGATCCCTTGATTTTCGAACTTCTAGATGTGGCGAGGCGAATCTTTAATAATAACTTGACTGATACCATTTCGCTATTGCAACAAATGGAGCAAGATCCGATCAACACGGAACAAATAGAGGGGGATGTACCACCCAGCGTGTCGAAAAAGTGACCGCCACCTGAGGCGACGGTCTTTCCAGAGTATTGCTTGCTGTTCAGGGTGTGCTATCGAAGTAGACCATGCGCGTTTCGTTTAGGCCATACGTGCTTGAGCGAGCGCTTCGTGTGTATTGTCGGTTGCTTGAAAATCACCGCGCATGGTTTTGAGTGCCACTCGTTCATTCGCAATCTCCTCTGCTGTGCGCACGCCCATTCGCCGAATGACAGCGAGCGGGGGACACCAACCTTGAATGGCGTGTTGCACAAGGAATCCTCCCACGAGTGCTGGCATTATGAACCAGCGTCGACTTACTGTAAGACCAAGCAGCGTACCCATAACGGTCAACGTACCTGCCATCGTTTCAAGTGTCCGCTCTGTATCCCATTCATTGTCTAGTTGCGTCAACCGATCTCTTACCGCTTCACTGGTCCGTCCTGTAAAACGTGAGATATTCGCGATCGTACGTGCTTCGATTTCGCGATTGACTGCACGACTTGTATGAAATTCGACACGTTTTGTGGTCGGCGGTAAGACTGCAAGTTCATTCTCCATGTGCACCCCTCCTCGTCGTTTAAAATACCCCACTGTGAATTGAATAATGCGATGACCTGCTGATCGTGGTAAAGTACATGGAAGTGTGTACGAAACAGTAGGGGGAAATGCCTATGGGACAACACGTCATTCGGGAAGCACGGTCGCAAGCTGATTTGGAACAATGTAAATATATTGCCACAATGGTCTGGGGAAATGATAGCAGCTGCTCGATCGCACAGATGAGTGTACATGTCCGTTATGGTGGCATTGTCTTGTTGGCTCTCAAGGATGGCGAAGCTGTGGGGTTTACACTCAGTTTTCCTGCCCGCTTGAAGGGACAATGGGTGTTGTGGTCGCACGAGACAGCCGTTCTTAGTCATGTGCTTCACCACGGGATCGGGTACGATCTTAAAATGACTCAGCGCAGACTTGCTCGCGATTTGGGGTATTCGGCGATCGCCTGGACCTTTGATCCGCTCATCAGTCGTAATGCGCATTTTAATCTGAATAAATTAGGAACCAAGGTGGTGGATTTTATCCCGAATTGCTATGGTGTGATGGAGGGGGATCCACTTAATGAAGGAGTCGAATCAGATCGCTTTTTAGCCTTTTGGGATTTATCTGTTGAGGATCGTGATCTCGTTCCACCAGATTCCTTCAGTGATCGTCAGTTGTTGCTTACAGCCAACAAGCATGCCCCCCTGCTGCACTGTGCGCAGGACTATGCACCGATTTTGCATCGTGATTTCAGTGGTGGGGATGCGTGTGTGACGGAAGTTCCGGGTGATATGCAAGATTTTCCGGGGCAAGGTCTGCGAGCAGATTGGGTTCATGCGATGCGGTTGACTGTTACAACTTTACATGAGGACGGGTATCAAGTTCGTCAGTTTATGTACGATGCGACCCGTAAAGTGGGACGCTACATATGGGAGCGTGCGCGATGAAAATTAAGCGTGTATCGATTCGAAGATTGCAGATGCGGATGAAGGAACCTTTTGAGACGAGCTTTGGACGTGAAGAGGATAAAGATTTTCTGTTAGTTCGTGTGGAGACAGATCAGGTTGAGGGATATGGGGAGTGTACCGCATCGCTCGAACCATTGTACAGTGAAGAGACGACGACTACGGCTTGGCACATGCTCACCTCTCTGTTTGTTCCAACCATTCTTCACCACGAGGTTAGTCATCCCAATGAGATTCGCACTCGTCTACAGCATTTTCGGCGCAATCATATGGCAAAGGCAGCGCTCGAGACAGCGATTTGGGATGCATTTGCAAAAGAGCTAGGAATCTCTTTGACACAAACCCTCGGGGGGGAAAAAACGGAGATTGACGTTGGCATCAGCGTTGGAATTCAAGCGAGCGAACTGCACCTTCTACAGAAGATCGAAGGCTATCTGGCACAAGGTTTTAAACGAATTAAAGTGAAAATTAGACCAGGTTGGGATATTGAAATTCTTCGTGCAATCCGTAAAGAATTTCCTGATATCTCTCTGATGGCGGATGCAAATAGCGCCTATTGTTTACAGGATGTGGAACATCTTGCTCATCTTGATGAATTCGGACTAACCATGATCGAACAACCACTGGCGTATGATGACATCATTGATCATGCGACTTTGCAAACTCGATTGCGTACGCCAATTTGTCTCGATGAAAGTATTCATTCGATAGAAGATGCTCGCAAAGCGATTGCGATTGGAGCTTGCAAAGTCATCAATGTAAAAATTGGTCGACTCGGTGGATTGACTGAAGCAAAGGAACTACAGGCGCTATGTGCGCAAAGTGGCATTCCTGTCTGGTGTGGAGGAATGCTCGAAGCGGGCGTTGGACGATTGACCAATATCGCATTGACGTCATTGCAAGGATTTGTACTCCCAGGGGATACAGCACCAAGTGCACGCTATTTTGATGAAGACATCATCGATCCCCCGGTGAGTTTTGTGAAACCGGGTGTTTTATCTGTACCGTCCGGCCCAGGTATCGGGGCGCGGGTGATGGAGGATAGAGTCGACGCATGTACGGTTGAGCACGTGGAGTTGAAATAGAGACAACAGACAACGCAGCCAATTAGATCATTTGGCTTGCCGTGAACACTGCATGAGCGGACGTTTGCGCTTTTACAATGAAGATGCGCTTTGATTTTTCACGATGTCTCACATCGTGTTGCAATCGTTCGATGGCAATTTTCTCATCTGACAGATGGTGTTGTTCCATGTAGTCCGTGAGATCTGTGATCTCACGGACAAATCCACTCCGGAGATCGCGTAGCAGGCGTACTGCATAGAGAGTGTCTTGACCTTGAATGGCCAGTTCCTCCGAGGCACTGATTGGATGCGAACTCCATCTTCCTTTTGGCATACACATTCTCCGTTCATTTCAAAGTAGACTCTGAAGATCTGTTTTGCAGTATTTGACGATGATTGTTGCCAATTGGTTGCAGGGGATCTGTAAAAAGGAGAACTGAAATGAGGAACAAACCATTTATCGGGTTGCTTGGTGTTGTTGTTGCAAACCTGATTTGGTCAGGCAGTTTTCCGGCGACAGCCATCGCACTTATCCAAGTGCCTCCTAGTTTTCTGACTGTCGTGCGTCTTGGTGCAGGCGCTTTAATTATGTCTCCAGTACTGCTCAAAGAACGTGGTAATTTTTCCTTTCGTATCCTGTGGCTGGCGTTCATTTTAGGTTTCACTGGATTTTCGTTGCCAGTTTACTTTGAAACAAAAGGCCTTGGGCTCTCCACCCCGGCCATTGCGGCTGTCATGATTGCTCTTGAACCTGTCTTTACTGCGCTGATTGCTACGGTGCTTTTGCGAGAAACATTAGCGCTCAGAAGAAAAGTAGCTTTAGTTATTGCTTTTATTGGCACATGGGCAATTGCAGGTTTTCCTCGACCTGGGGATCTTGGTTATTTGGATGGCGACTTGTGGTTGACATCTGCAGTTCTATGCTATGCATTCTATAATGCGTTTTCAAAGCGGTTAATTGTGCGTATTTCTCCGATGGCAGCAACGTCGCTGACTCTTCTTGGTGGATTTATCGGTTCGATTCCAATGTGGTTACTAAAAGGGGCACCGATTCCACACGCAATCGCTCGCCCTGAACTTATCTCGGTGTTTTATTTGGCAATTCTCGCAACGGCGGGCGCGTACTTTTTATGGCTATTTGCTCTCACGATGTTTTCAGCGGCTAAAGTTTCTTTGTTTCTTTATATGCAACCGATTTTTGGTGTAGTATTGTCATTTATCATCGTTCAGACACGCCCATCTTCGACTTTTTTCGTTGGTGCTATTTTTATTTTATTGGCGCTTTATGTAAGTGAACGAAGAACATCATCAGAACTTCCGCCAGGTCTCTGAGCGGCAAGCGATTGGGTTTTGGCGTCTACATGGGTGGTTCACCTTCGGTATAAGTGGGGCGGCGTTTTTCAAGAAATGCCTGGATGCCTTCTTTGTACTCAAGGCCTTCCATTGCAGAGCGGGCGAGTTCTTCTAAATTCGCGTATGTTTGATCTGATTTGTGGCTGTCAGCCAGTTGTTGAAATAGGCGCTTTGTCGTTTGCTGTGCTTTGGGAGCTGCCTGTAAGAGGGCATAGACCGTTTGATTGACTAATTGATCTAACGTGTCAGATGCAGATGAAATGTCTGATATGAACCCCATTCGGTGTGCCTCGAGAGCGGTTATCGCCTTCCCTGTATATAAGAGTTCCTTTGCTTTTGTTTCTCCTATGATCCGCATGAGTAGTGTCGTTTCATAAGGACCATAGACAAACCCCAATTTCACGGGAGTGATGGCAAACCGTGCACTTTCCGTGCCGATGCGTATGTCGCAGGCTGTTGCAAGTTGTAAGCCCCCTCCATAACAAACCCCAGAAATGGCGGCGAGTGTAATCGGACGTAAAGTGGTTAGCGTTCGCGTCACCAGGTCAGTGATTTCTTTATGTTGTGTAGCTTGTTTTTGATCGGACCGCAACAATGGGAATTCAGCAATATCTGCTCCAGAGCAGAAGGCGGAATCGTCAATCCCTCGCAAGATAACCACTCGAACTTGTGGATCCGCATGGCATTTCCTAAGGGTCTCCAACAATTGCTGCCACATTACAAGTGTTAACGCATTTCGTTTCTCTGGTCGATTGAATATAATCTGGCGAACAGAGGACCAGATTGGGTGTGTGTTCAGGATGATATGTTCCACGGAGGAAACCTTCCTTTCGAGTTCTCTCATTATACACGATCGCTCGTATGAAGTCGGCGATTTTTGCGCACCATTTCGTTGGCGTGAACTGAAGTCTGTTCTTGTAATGAACAGCGCGGCAAGTTAAACTTCATTTATTATCCACTATTATATAAGGAGAGTGTATATGGAAAATGATTTGAGTGAGTCCCACTCGAATGGGGAGAGGTGGACTCGCACAGACACATGGGCCTTTTGGTCGTTTGGGCTTGGGATGTTGCTTGAATCGTATATTTTCGGGATGGCGTCCATTGCAACAAATTGGGCGCCAATGCCGAAGTCTCTCCAATCTTTGTTGCTCGCTTGGGCGCCGATTTGGCTAATCATTGGCATTATGGTGGCAGGTCCGCTGTCAGACCGCATCGGTAGGAAAAACACGTTTTATAGTACGATGGCACTTTATGGGATTGGGGCAATTGGGATTGCTTTTAGCCACACGTATTCGCTTATTTTGCTTTTCCTCGCCGTTTTACTGTTTGCGGCAGGTGGCGAAATGAACACCATTATGGCAGCTTCTCACGAGATGATGCCTACGCGTCATCGCAGTAAAACCATGTTTCTCGAGTTGAATTTCATTAATCTCGGTGGATTCTTGCTTGCGGCTGTATCGTTACTCAGCATTTATAATTCAGTTTCTTTTCAACGTGGGATGGTCGCTGTAACCTTTATTGTGGTTCTCTTCGTTTTGTTATTAGCACGCAATCGGACGCCTGAATCCATTCGTTGGTTGCAAAGAAAGGGTTATACTGAACGTGCAAAGATTGAGATTCTAAAATATTACGGCGCAGAAGAATATGCAAGACGAGAGTCTATTGTGCGTCAATCAGTAGCTGCAACTCCTACGCGTAAGACAAGTGTCGCATTACGCCTCTTTGTAACGATTACAACGGCGTTTGCTGGCACCGCCGGATTTGGATTGATGACATATGTGCTTGGTCCTAATTATTTCAAATCATTGACTGCAACTATTATTCTAGTTGCCACAGGAACAGGTTTTATTTCAGGTTTTTTAGGAATCTGGGCGGATCAGATCAGTCGAAAAACACTGTTGTTAATTGGATACGGCGGAACTTTTATCATGACTCTGATCATTTACTTGACAACCGGGGAATGGTCAAAGGATTTAACCGTATTCTGGATTTTGCTAGTAGCGCTAAATGTATTCGTAAATATTTCATATCTTACAGAAGATACGTTGAAAAGTGAGGTTTGGCCCACAAATACTCGCGGGACGTATACGGCTATTGTGCGCTTTATCAGCATCGGGCTGTACATTGTGACGATTTACATGTCTCAGAACTACGGATTAAATGAGTACATGCTATTTAATTTAATTGTATGGATCATCGGTTTGGCAGGCGCGCTAGCATGGTATTTTGCGGGGGTGGAAACTGGGAAAGGAACCACGCTTGAATCTGCTTCTGGAGAGGATTGACGGTAAGAAGACATCCTTGGCGTTAACTCGGAAGAGGAAGTTAACTTGATAATAAACGATTTGAGGAGCCGAGTGTAACTCGGCTCTTTTTTTGTCCTCTGAGTGGGAAAATAGCATGTTATCGCAACAAATGTGCATAAAGTTTGAATAAACAATACGTAAAGCGGAATTAACATGGCGAAAAAAGTAATGACTTATGACGAAATCTTGACATAGTAAATCTGGCGGACTATCATCTTAGTTAAATACAAGTTGTGCTAAAAATAATAAAATCTTAAAAGGAGTGATGTGCAGAGAAGATAGGGGGTATACCTGCATCATTTGGCAAGGGGGGTTGTAGATTGGTGAGATTCAAATACATGTTCTTAGGTGCGATTGCGCTTTCAAGCGTGGGTTTAACGGGTTGTGGTACGACTCAAGCGGTGAATCCGCCGTGGTTTTCGGTGAATAACACGACACAAACGGTGAACCTGACGGTTGCCGCCGGAACCAATTCGGTGAATGGCTACGCCAATTTTAATGGATATGCAAATGGTCAAATGACGGTGGACGTGCCTGCCGGCTACACCGTAAAAGTGCATTTTGTCAATGATGGGGGCATCCCATTTGACATCGGAATTTATAATTCAGTTGATAAACTGGCGTTTTCTGGTGCAGGTGCTTCTGTTTCATCAATGGTGAACAATTCAGGAGCAGGTGTTTTTCCAGGTCAATCAAAAAACTTCCAGTTTGTTGCTTCGCAAGTCGGGAATTATCGTATGCAAGACTTGCTTTTACGGATTGACGCCCAATCAAGACCGGAAAACTTTGGTATGTGGGATTGGTTTGACGTCACGAATGGAGGAACACCGCAGGTCGTGGTGTCGAACTCCTAGTCAATAGTAAGATTAGGGCATGGGAGGGAGTTTGCACTATGGATGGAGAAGATCGCGTGAACGGTTCTTCTGGAGCAGATGCGATGGACGTGAATTGGAGCCGACGCAGTTTCTTGATTGGCACGAGCAGTGTACTCGCGGCAAGTGCAATTGCACTGTTTGAGTCCTCAAACATTGCTAAGGCATTTTCTGCGCTCAATGGAGTGCAAGTTGATTCCGGAATGACTAAAGTATTTCAACAGGACTATTACTATATTCCGAACCAGATGACGTGGCGTGTAGGTACTCCTATGACGTTACATATTCACAATTTGAGTACGACTCATTTTCATGAAATGCAAATCGGCCGAGGTGGGTTTCAGCGAGACCCAAACTACTTCACGGATTTGCGTATCCAATTTAAACAAGACTTCTGGGATGGTGTTCCGGTGACCATTGAGGAAGAGCATTGGGTAGACAATCTTGTGACAAACAAAGCCATCGTCACCTCATTGCCGAAGACTGGTCCATGGTTGATTACAGGTGCGGGAAATGGAAACTTTAGTCCAACGCTGCGCCCAGGTGGAAGTATTTCGCTGAAATTTACCGTTCCAAATAAACCGGGTGTATGGGAATATGGTTGCTTTGTTCAAGGCTTTATTCATTATGCAGATGGGATGAAAGGTACGATTGATATATTACCTGCTTAATTGGGACATGCATTGATGTAAGCGAGTTCGCATGGATCGCAGGGTAAAGGAGGTCTCCAGCAGTGGCTGAACTGCTGACTTTTGGCGTGTTATGGGTAGTGTTTTCTGTGCTTGGGGAGCTCGGCGTCAGCGCTTGGGGACATGACTTCTATTTCTATACGGCATCCACTCAAGCATTGGATGGGGTGAACGCAAGCGTTTTCCTCTTTCGCTTTCTAACACCTATTTTTGTGTTTGTTGTGCTCATGCTTCTCTATATTCCGATTCGTGCGAGGCGTCGTTCAAACGAGAGCGTTCTTCGTGGCAAGGGTGCAAGATTTAACGCGACCTACGTGACAATTTGGGTAACGTTATCCTTGGCCGTTAACCTTTTGTTCTTTGTGCATCCCACAACATCTGCAGCGGAGCAATTATTTCAAGAAATGAGTCCGCAGGCAACTCAAAATGCTCTTGTGGTAGACGTTGTGGCACGGCAATGGGAATGGTATTTCTCCTACCCACAGTATGGAATTAAGAATGCGTTAAACGCAAATGGCAATAACGTATTGTATCTACCCGTGAATAGACCTGTGAAATTTGTACTTCGATCTTATGATCCAAATCATCCTTATGCACTTGGAGAAGATGTGATTCACTCCTTTTGGATACCTGCATTTGGTGAAAAAATGGATGTGATCCCAGGTGAGACGCGCATCATGGTGGCAACGCCAACAAAGATTGCGTCAACCGAGACAAATCCTGAAATGCGCGTACAGTGCGCGGAAGTGTGTGGACCGGGACATCCGTATATGTACGCTACAGTACACGTTGTGAGCAACTCAGCATTTCAACAATGGGTGTCTCAACAGCTTAAGGCTGGTAACTAAGGGAGGAAGATGCGCATGAGCGTGGCAAGGATTGGCGGTGCGCCCTTACCACTTCGTAGAAAAAAGATGATGCCGCCGGTTATTCGAGGATTACTATGGGCTGGCATCGGGTTTCTGGTGATTAATTGTCTCGTCGCTTACGTTCTTGATCCTGGTTATGGTACGCCTTTTATTACTCAACCGTCCGTCGTATTTGGATGGCTTGCAGCGCTTGCGGGGTGGCTCCTTGGAATTGGTGGTTTAGAAAATGTTCTACTTCCAGCGTTTGGCATCTCTGTTCCAACAGTCGAAGTGCCTGGTTGGCGTAGATATTTTGGCTATAGCACAAATCATAAAGTGATCGGTATTCAGTATCTTGTTTCCTCAACGGCCGGTTTTTTTATTGCTGGTCTTGCAGCGATGTTTATGCGGATTCAGTTAATGGGTAACCATATGTGGTTCTTTCCGTACGCGGGTCAATATATTGAGACGGTAGGTATTCACGGAACCATCATGATGTTCTCTGTGGGTACTGTCGCTTTGGTCGGAGGACTCGGGAACTATGTGATTCCGATGATGATCGGTTCAAATTCTTCTGCGTTTCCGCGGATGTCAGCACTCAGTGTGTGGTTTGTTCCAGCGGGGATTATGACTGTTATTTTAAGTCCGCTGCTCGGGCAATGGACTACTGGCTGGCGTGGTTATGAGCCATTAGCACAAAATGATCCGAATGGGATCTTGTTCTATTACTTAGGGGTCTTTGCGTTAACCTTGTCGTCTTTGCTGGTCTCAATAAATCTTACGTCGACCATCTTGTTTAAACGTGCCAAGGGGTTAACTTGGAATCGTCTGCCGATGTATGCGTGGGGGATTCTTACAGTCAGCCTTCTGAATATCATTTGGCTTCCTGAGATTGAACTCACTTTTGTTTTGGCTATACTTGATCGCGTTGTGCCATTGCCATTCTTTACGGCAGTTGGCAGTCCGATGACCTATTTAGAACTTTTTTGGTTATTTGGTCATCCGGAAGTTTATATCATCGTGGTTCCGGCTTTTGCGATTTGGATGGAGATCATACCTGTCATGGCGCGAAAACCTCTTTTTGCGCGAGAGTGGGGGATAATTGGACTTATTTTCGTCATGCTTCTCAGTGGACTGGTGTGGGCGCACCACATGTTTACCAATATGCGACTGACGGAAATGTTGCCCTTCTCGTTCTTTACGGAGATGATCTCGATTCCCACGGGATTCGCCTACATGGTTGTTATTGGAACTATTTGGCGTTCGAGATTCCGCCTGACGGTACCTTCACTTTTTGTTCTTATGAGTATGTTTAACTTCCTTATTGGAGGAATGACGGGTGTCTTCCTGGCTGACCCTGTCATTAATCTGCAGTTGCACGATACATTCTTCGTAGTTGCTCACTTTCACTTTACGGTTATTGGTGGAATGGTATTTACATGGCTTGCAGCGATGTATTATTGGCTACCGAAATTCTCTGGGCGCATCTATAATTCAAAAATGGGGATTCTCGGAGCGATTTGGGTATTCATTGGTTTTGATGGCGCATTTGGCCTGATGTTTATCCAGGGGTTGCGTGGTATGAACCGGTGGGTTCCTGTCTATCCGCCGTATTTGCAAGGTCTCAACATCATCATTTCAATTTTTGCATTTGTTTTGGGTCTTGGGTTCCTGTTCAATCTCATTCACGTCGTTTGGGCGATGAAGTCGGGGAAAAAAGTTCAGGAAAACCCTTGGCAGTCAAAGACCTTGGAATGGCAAACTGCCTCGCCGCCAGAAGAAGAATCCTTTGCTGCGGCGCCAGTGATTACAGGATCGTTTTATGACTATGAGGATACCGATGGAACATACACGATCCCGACAGCACCAGATCCTGTTTCAATGTGACACAACGAGGTGGAGGTGAATTTATGACGTCAAGGACTGCAGAGGGAACGAATTTATCTGGCTATCATGTCGAGATCCAGATTGAGAAACGAAAAATGCGCTCTGCTTTTGCGATTTTCTTGTTCAGTATGTCTGTCCCGTATTTCATGATTATCAATTTGCGGTATATCATGATCGGTAGTTTTGTGCCACCTGCACTGGACCAGGTGACAGGTGCGATACAAACGATATTGTTGGTGATTAGTTTATTCACCGCAGTGGCGTCTGTTCGTCGCATGCAAAAAGTGGATGGAGTCGGGTACAAGCGGATGATTGATGCTACCCTGCTGATTGGTGGAATCGGAACGCTGATGCAAGTGTATGAACTGTGGTACCATCCAATGAATCCGATGTCGCATTATGGCGAGAGTTTTCTTGCAACCATTGGTCTAGCGATCGTCATGGGGATTATAGGATTGTTTGTTCTTGTAGCAGGTCGGGAACGCGTAAAGCGCGTAGGCGTCACAGATGAAAAGCAACTTGGATATGAACTCGCGAGTTGGTTTTGGGTTTTTACTGTGATTACTTGGTTAGCGCTCTACATCGAACTCTATCTTTTGTGATTCTGGAGAGGGGAGTACGATATGGGAAACTTTTGGCCGACACTTCCGATTAAAATTCCTTATAGTCAAGGTGAGCCGCTCTGGTGGGATATCGTCTTTTGGATCTTTCAGGTGGTTATTATGACTACACTTGTTTTGTTGCTCATTCGTTGGGCAACGCGAATTGACCGCATGAGAGAAGAACAGGACCCGACGGATGCCGGTATTCCTGTGAAAAAGGGTTAACATGAATGGCGCTATGCGCCTAAAGATAGAGTGGCGGTCAAGCCCGGACATGAGTCTTTGGCTGAGACCGCCTGCTCCCGTTTTCTTGCGAAATGGAGGGATGAGTGATGCGTGTAGCAGCGATAGTGCTCACGTTTGTCGGATCTGTACTCGGATTTCTAGTAGCGCTCGCGGAAAGTGGATTGCAAATTGGGATGTTTTATTTCCCTCAAATTAAGACTACTGATTGGCTGAACTGGATCACAGTCTTCTTTTCACTTGTCGCTCTGAGTTCGATTTTTTTGATGTGGAAATGGCCTAAACTCGCTATGTCTTTGCTTGGAATTGCAACGATTGGAGGCATTTTGGGGGCACTCACCGTGTGGGAAGTTCCGGGAACTTTTTTGTTCACAGGTTTCATTTTGCTTTTGATTTCACATGTTGGCTTACATGACGAAGAACTCTTCATGGCATTAGAAGCGGGACCAACGGAGGGTGTATCACATGAAACTCTTAAATAATTTACCCACGCAAATCGGAGTGGCTGTTTTGTTGCTTGGTGCATGCCTGTTTATTCCACTCACATCAAGCTTAGGACAAGGCATTACGGAACGCGTGATCCTGTCTTGGCGTGGTCTTGACAATCTTACCACCGGTCAAACCTCATTGCAGATTCAGTATCAAGGGGATCCAGCCGTTGATTTGGTCCTTCCCACTGTATCAAGAAACTTGTTTAGTGTACCTTTGTCGTCCAGCTTAGTTGCAACGCCCATAGATAATGTAGCAATTATTGAAGCTCTATATAAAGTTCATCCGCATTTGGTCGAAAGTCTGCTTGGAACGTATGGCAATGTCGAATCGATTACAAATATTTTTCCACACTATCCTGTTGCCTTTCCCGTTTCAACACTCAAGACACTGGGAGCAATGAAGGTCAATCCAGACTTGTTTGGGGGCCCGGATATTCCACCAGGAAGTGTACCCTATGCACATTTAATCGGTGGTGTACTTCATATTGATACACTTCCAGATCAAAATACGCTCGTTCAATGCGCACCAGGAGTATTGCCTTATGAATTAGTCTCTCTCAATCATCAAGTGGCTGGTAGCGGAGGTGCCCCTGCATGACGGCGCAGCAGTTTTGGGGTATAGGATTTGTTTCTCTTTGGCATCCGAACGTTCTCCTTGAATCAATCTTGATTCAAGGAGTTTACTTATGGCTCGTTAGAGGTTCGGGTAAACGTTTCTTCGCAAATGCAATGCCTGCAAGTTACTTGCAAATAGCAAGTTTTTTATTCGGGATGTGGATATTTTATTTGGCGTTTGGAAGTCCAATAGACTATCTCGCGGATCACTTGTTATTTAGTGCGTACATGTTGCAAAATATCCTTGAAATGATTGCCATGACACCGTTCCTTTTACTTGGTTTACCGGCGTGGCTGATTGAACCTGTTGTCGCACCTCTGATTCGGACTAGGCTATACAAAAAGTTAGTAAAGCCGGTTGTGAGGGCATTGGCATTTAACGTAATTTTCGTTGTGTTTCATCTTCCACCAGTCTTTAATCAAACAATGGTTCATCCATGGCTACATGTACTCGAACATTGCGTCTTTTTCATTTCAGCGAGCTTTTTATGGATGCCGATTGTCAGCCCTACTGCATTGATACAACGCTTGCGACCTGCAGCGCAGGTTGTGTATGTTTTTTTTGCAGGAAATTTCTTGATGCCGCTGATCATTCTCTTGTTGTTTACGCAAAATGTATTATATGAATTTTATTTGAAAGTACCACGCGTATTTGGTATGTCGCTCTTGGGCGATCAGCAACTCGGTTTACTCGTCATGCTCGTCGGAATGATTATTCCCTTCTTCAGTCTTGGGGTATATGCCTATTCACGCTATGACAATATTCTTTTATACCGATAGTGACAAGAGACGAGCATTTGAGAGACGGAGTAGGGGTTCATTGCGCGAAAAGGGGATCTTTAAATGAGTCAACTTGTCGACAATTACTATCTCTCACTTGGTGAAGTGATGTTTGCTTTTGGATTTTTAGTCGGGATTAAAGTAGGGTTAGGTTACGTGATGAACGCGATCATGAAAGTTTTGCGTGATGATCCAACACCAACTTCCGATCAGGTCGAGACGCCTGCAATAGTGGCAGATGATCCAGGACAACGTTCTATTGCTTTAGGACGCAGGACACTTTTCATAGGTCTTGCAACCGCGTGGACGTTTAGTGCTCTCATTCAAATTCTTCCTATGATGGTTATCGTGTCAAAACATCAATATCTTTCTCATGCGACAGAGTTTGATCCTATATGGCTTGTTCAATTCAGCACGTGGTTCAGTGGCGTTTGGTTTTGGGATTCCACTGCGGCGAATATTATTTCTATTTTAATACAAATATCGATTGCCCTTATCGTATATTTAGGCCGCAAACATTTTGTAGGAAAGATTGGAGTCTGGTTATCTCTCATTTTCGCTCTGTTACAGTGGATTTTTGGCGGAGGGGTGAACCATCTTTTTGCTGCACCCCATATGGTGGCTGTTAACTTTCCAGGGAGTGCCTTGTTGGTTGTGGTCATTTCTGCGCTTCTACTCCTACCGACTACCTATTGGGAACAGGCTCGATTTACGATGTGGCTCACGAGAGCTGTTACTGGCTTCTATCTACTAGCAGCACTTTGGCAAATCACCGCGTTTGTACGAATGCCAATGACTGCGATGGCGTCTACTCTTGGTGTTCAGCATGATGCGTTTGCATTGATCTTAGTGACTGGTCAAGATTTATTCAGGCAAGAAATCACAACTTATGGAGCATGGATCATTGCGGGTCTCGCACTCATATGGCTTTATGCCGCAGTCGTAAGTATCCGCTGGGTGCAATCTCGCGTTTCGATGATTCTTGTCATATTGCTATTTTTGATCGAATGGTGGTTTGTCGAGGGATTTGGTTGTGCACCACACTATCTGCTGAATGTGGGGATGATGCCATTACTCATGTTTTTGATGTGGTCGCTTCACCTTATGAACCATACGGCAAACATTCACAAATAAGGGGGGACTACTTCATGGATATGACCAATACGCCGAGTCCTCAGCTTTTGCATGTCTTTTATACTTATATGCTGTGTCAGTTGCCTATATTTCTGGCAGTCATGCTTTTTCTGTTTCTGCTGGTGAGCATTGTCCAAAAACAGCGGTTGATGGGTCTCTTACATGAGGGTTTTGTGATCCAGGAGCAGTTATTAGATCCAGTGCTCCGTAGAGTCTATGCACAGCGAAGATTTCTTCGTGTGGGACTTGGGGGATTGTGGATCCTTGACGGGTTATTACAGGCTCAGCCTGATATGAGCAGCGAATTTATTCCGAATATCGTCAATCCAATCGTGTCTGCACAACCTGCTATTCTCAATAACCTGTTTGAACCGTTTGTTGTTCTTTGGAGCCAAAATCCCCTTCAGTTTGATCTTCTGGCTATCTGGATTCAGGTGGGTCTTGGCCTTGTTCTGTTGTTTGGAGGGAATAGCATCCTAATGAAAATAGCACTATGGCTTTCCATCGGGTGGGGAGTCGCCGTTTGGATCATGGGTGAAGGGTTTGGGGGGATCTTTACCGGAGAGGCAACGTGGCTCATGGGGGCGCCAGGATCTGTCCTGTTTTATGTAGTGGGCGCCGTGTTTCTTATTCTTCCTGTGACAGCGTGGAAGGATCAGACCGTGCACAGAACACTACAGTGGATTATGGTCATTTTATGGCTATGGGCTGCGTCAATTCAGGCGTGGCCGAACTCTGGTTTTTGGACATCGCAAGGTCTAAGTAGTACGACACTGACCATGGCTGAGATGCCCCAACCTGGATTTTTAGCACATATGCTCTATGGAGTCGTGCATGTTTTAGATGCCAATCCGATCCTATGGAACTCGGTTTTTGTGATTTGGATGGCAGTCTTGGGAATTGGTTGGATCTGGAGAGCGAAATTCCCTTTAGTGGTCCCACTCACCTTGCTGTGGTTGTTCGTGACCTGGGTGATTGGACAGGACTTTGGCGTGTTAGGTGGGCTTGGAACAGATCCGAATTCAAGCCCAGTGGTTGCTTTACTCATTCTTGCTGTGTATACCAGGAAGCATAAACTCAAGGGTGAACCTGCACTCATGAGTACCGTTTAGGATGGAGTATTATACCAAAAGGCACGATCAATATGCCTTAAAATGCGCAGACCAAGTGCACCAAAGACAAATAGCATGCCGATCAACATGACTTTCGCTCCGTCCTGTTGGGCGATAATGATCTGCATAGCTGTTGAACCGCTTTGCGGATAGACAGTATACCATGTCGTGCGTGTGATAAGTAAAATGATGATGATGGGCAACATGAGCACAATCGAATAGAGGATATAGAAGAATTCATATAGACCATCTATTCGCTTGATGGTCTTACTTCGATTAACAAAAGGCCACCAAAAAAATACAGCTGACAGCATGATGCCTGTTTGAATGATGAGGTGTATCCAATTGGTGGTGAGGTTTAGGTCCAGTACGCGTGGTAACAGCGATAGTGTGGCAACTGCATTGTAAGATAAGCTAGCTATCCATGGGTTCGTCATGAATATAAATAACTTACGTACGCGTGGGACTGACAATAATGACTCCATTAACCACGTTGGAATACTGAGTAATAAAAGCCACGGCATGACCATGGTCATGAGCAACATTTGTCCGATGTAGAAAATAAAAGAGCTGGTTTGGGCCAAGATATCAATGGGAGTTCCTGTTGCAACGGCGAAAACGAGAAGAAGGGCACTCAGTGCGCTAACTTCTGAACGCGAAGGAGCTACATACGATTCTCTTTGTAGCAAGTTTTTCCCGAGTGGGCCTGTAATCACCGCATATGATATGCCAAGCAGGAGAGTGAAGATGAGCACTTCCGGACGCCAGTTTAAAACGGTTACCATAAATGTTTTTTTTGGCATACGCTCAACTCCTCTTTTAGAATGTGTACCAGGATAGTACGCCAAGCACGGTAAGCGTCCCTACAAGGACAAATCCACCTGTGGCGTATTTTTTGGGTGACCAACCGAAAATACGCAATGAATTCCCTAGTACGAATGCACTAGATAGAAGCATGGCAAGTGCAGCCATTGCCGGGCTTGCAAAACCAAAGGCTGCAATCAACAGTGCGACGGTGTTGTACCCAATCGCCCAAGCGAGGTTGAAGCGAATCGTTTCCATCACCTTTTTGCCAAGACGAAGTACATTCGGAATTCCTCGCAAATCCGGTTTGGCTAGGACAAAATCACCGGCCTGAATGGCAAGGTCAGATCCATTTCCCATCGCAATGCCTAAATCTGCTTGGACAAGTGCTGCAGCATCGTTAATGCCGTCTCCAAGAAACGCCACTCGATGCCCTTCGTTTTGTAGTCGTAGAACGAGTGTCGCCTTTTCGGGCGGAGTGAGGGACGCATAATATGTTGCAACCCCAATCTCACGAGCCACCGTTTTTACAGCGCGATCGTGATCGCCGCTGGCCATCATCACTTGAATACCTGATTGGAGCAAAGACTCTACGATTTTTTTTGCCTCTGGGCGAATTATATCAGCAAAACTCAGTGCACCGCACAGTGTTCCGTCAATTTCGACGAAGGCAATGGAGTGTCCATGTTCTCGCCACTCTTCGACGGATCTCGTCATGGACTCAGTTAACGTGCCTTCACGTGGTGACGAACCGACGACGACCTTATGTCCAGAAACGACGGCTTGTACTCCAAACCCGGGAAGTGATTGAAACTCTTCAACGGCTATAGGAGTTAATTCTTTTGTCGCCGCGTATTGTACGATTGCCTTGCTGATTGGATGATCAGATGAGAACTCTGCAGATAGAGCAAAAAGGAGTGCGTCTGGCTCTGCGAGATTGAACTGGGCTTCTTTGACGGACACTTGTCCCATGGTGATTGTCCCGGTCTTGTCTACAACAACTGTATCAATTGTCGCCGCATGCTCAAATGCCTCGTGTTTACGCAATAAAACACCATATTCATTTAATCCGCGCACCCCCCCCAGAACAGCCAGCGGAGTCGCAATACTGAGCGCACAGGGACAACCGATGACAAGTACCGCGACGGCTCGTAACAGTGCAGTTGCTCCGCTTACCTGGCCGAGGAAGTACCAACCGGAAAAGGTTGCTACTGCGGCGAGCATCACGAACGGAACGAAGATTTTCAAAATCCGCTCCGCCAGTCGCTGATATCGAAGTGTGCTGCTTTCTGCACTGCGTACAAAATCAGTCGTTTGTTTTAGTAAAGTATCCACGACGCGCGTTACGCGCACCTGCAGCTCTGCAGAATGATTCGTTGTTCCAGCGTACACAGGATCTTTAATCTGTTTATCAACCCAAAGCGATTCACCTGTCAACATGGATTCATCGACAGAAGAGTGACCTCTAATAATCATGCCATCAACTGGGATGGTTTCTCCCGTCTCAATCTGTACGATATCTCCAACATGAATCTGAGCGATGTTTGTCATGACGGGAAGGTTGTCTTTTAAAATACGCGCTTCTTTCGGAGTTAAGCGTCCAAGCAATGCCACAACTCGACTTGCTTTACGCTTTGTCTGTGATTCGAGTGTGCGACTAAATAATAGAAAGCTCACAAGTAAGCTAGCGGTGTCAAAATAAACAAACTCACCTCGCTCCAAAACGCTGACGACACTATATGCATAGGCAGATAAACTGCCTATCGCAATCAATAAATCCATCGTTGGAACCAGGTGTCGAACAGAGGACCACGCTCCACGCAAAAAAGGCCATCCACTCCAGAAAATGACGGGCGTACTCAAGATCCAAAGTGAATAACTGAGAGCCATACCAACTCCATTGGGTAGTAGCGGTAGATACCCTGTCCATATCGGGACGCTCATCATCATCATCACGAGACTCAGTATCGCAGCCACGCTAAAACGCCGAAGAAGGAGGACGTCTGCTGTGTGCTCAAGTGATTCGGGTTCATCAGTAGGTGCGGCATTATATCCTAATTTGGAAATTGCATCACATAGTACTTCTGCCGATACGGTCTCCTTGTCATACGCAATATGTGCAGTGCTTGTCGAAAAGTCTATTTTTGCCGCGAAGACACCAGGAGTTTGTTGAACTACATGCTCAATGAGGAGTGTGCAAGATGCACACCAAATGCCATCTAATGAAAGAGTGATAGACTGCGCATCTGTAGACGTTTGAAGCGAAAGAGTCGAAACTTGGCGATTCAACGTGCGGGCCTGAAGCCAATTGACGCCCGGTGTCTCTTTTAACCTTTGTAATTCTTCTTCTCCAAGAACTTGCCAAAGCTCTTTACAGCCATGACAGCAAAAAGTGTGCCCGGACTCTAGGAGTGGCGTAATCGCCGGTTGCTCACAGAGGTGACAGGTTAAAACAGCCACGGATTGACACTTGGTATCCAATTGTTGATCACCATTCCCCGTAAGATGAACAAAATGCCGCTCAGCGCGATTAACGTCGCTGCGATATTCGAGAAAATCCGACCCTGTAGGCGTTTCCGACCGTAAAATCCGACCGTTGCAACAGTTAACAAGGAAGGGACAGTGCCGATGCCAAACAACAGCATCATGAGGCCCCCCTTTAACGCGGAACCAGTAGCTGCAGCTGAAATCAACATGGCAAATAGCAACCCGCATGGATGTAAACCAAGTAATGATCCAGAAAAAAAGGCTCCTAACGGATCTCGTCGATCCATCCACTTCCGTAAACTTTGTTGCATTTTTTGACTGCGAAGTAAGGAGTAACGTTCGAGAAAACCTGCACCATGTCCTGTTCGCCATTCGTCAATGGCCCAAAGGATCATGAGTGTTCCACCGACAAATGCGGCTATCGCTTGAATCCCTGAAGTTCGCGTTGCAACATTTAGAAATGAGCCGACCATGCCAAAAATAGCTCCAAGAATCGTGAATATAAGAATGCGCCCAGCATTGTGTGGAAGATGTGCACGCAATAAGATTCGTCCAAATGACTGTGTGTTTTGTTCTGTCGAAGGACTGCCTAGTGATAAACTGTACGCGAGTACAAATGGGCCGCACATACCTGCACAGTGCACAAATCCTTGCAGTAAGCCCACGCCGAGTGCAGTAATGAGCAAGGCAAAGCTATTCAATCGTCTTTCGCTCCTCGCAACGAATCTATGCATTTCAGTTGGGACAGCTCGTTTTAAAAACTATGACTGGCAAGTAAATTGGCAATCATCATCATGAGTAGTGTAGAGCTAAACAGTAAACCGTAGAGAGCATAGCGCTTTAGCAGTAAGATCCACGCACTCGCAACGATGAATCCCATGACGTAGACGATGAGATTCGCTTCGACATATAGTCCACGATGCAAATCAACAAATGCATTAAGAGCACTATTAGTCCAAAGGAGACTCGCAACCATGCTTAGCAATAGAATGGTAGTGGCTGTACGCTGCAAGTATGCACTTCTCCGTTCATCGGATGCATCTTGTAGCAAAGCATGACTAAAGCTGTCGGCGAACCGGAGAATCTGTACGCGTAAAGCGAAACCTGGCAACATTCCAGCTAGCGAAATCAACAGGTATGCGCTTGCCTGAAGTGTGCTATGGTGGTGCATTTCGTTATTCACTATGAGGTTTTTTACGGGAAAAGATACAATGCTGATAAAAATGAGCAGGGACAAGGTTGTTAACTGCCAAGTCCTTTGTTTGCCGTTCGCTAGTTCCTCCACAGTGTCTTTCATCAAAATCCATTCCTCATGTGTTCTTTTTATCTATAAAGAGGCAGCTACGATTGAATCTGAACGTGAAACTGTTGCGAAAAACTCCCCGCTGTCGTCGTTCCTGTGACGATTAGGGTCCAAGACCCCGTCATGACAAAGACAAGCGTCCCTACAAAATCTCCAAATTTCCCCTTTGTTAAAGTGACAGTCGGAACCGGCATACTCATGTCAGACATCCTCTCCTTAATCCGCACCGTGTGCAGAGTGGACTTTGTGGCAGTGAGTGATTGCATGTGCACGCTGATTGCAATTGCGTGGAGCGCCAAAAGGTGGGCTGGAGTGAGCGTTACCGACAATTTTTCTCCGTTGTCCGTGACGCTCACCATCCGCACGTTTCCCAAAGAATTTGCGCGATCTGTGGCACACCCTGTCAGCAGAGTGATGCTGCACAACAGAGATAAAAAAAAGAGCCATAACTGTTTCATAAAAAGTGCGCATCCTCTCTTAGAGAACTTATGCGCAGATGGGTTAGTTAATCTGTCGCTACATTACCTATATTGTAGCGGAGTTTGGGTTATCTGTCATGCACGCAGTTGCACATGATCGATGAGCTTCATGTGCAACTGTGCGCGCGAGGCAAGTTGTGAGTGGATTGCTTTAAGAGGTTGTTCAAAAAGGGTCGAGAACTCTGCGGCGCAGGGCTTCGGCTTGTGCTGGACATGCGTGCTCATGTACCACCTATCGTACACTCCGCGCGCATGTCCAGACTTCACCAAACCCCTGCTTGCATCTTACCTCAACCCTTTTTGAATAGGCACTTTAATTAGAAGTGGGTGGGGTACTACCGTAGGCGATAGAGAAACTGTCACCGTTTGCATTTGGTTTGGAGGGGGTGGAGATCCATTGTCCATTTTGAACCATGACACCCGCTTCGGAAAGTGTTAAGTTTTGATTTTGTCCGTTAATTTGCGCTGCACGGAAGGTTACCTCCCCGTAATCCGCAAGAGTTGTAATGGTTCCGTTTAATGTAGGCGCTTCTTCAATCCATTCTGCGGATGTCTGTGGTCCGATATATGCAATGTCGTTCTCTGTGAAAGTCCAATTCTGCGTTGTATTTGTTAACTGAATACTCCAGGTGCCATCTGATTGTCGGCTGATATTTCCTTTGATCTGATCACCTGGGAATACAGGATAATGGGATGGATCAAGAGGTGTTTCTGAATTTGGCAAAACTTCCCACCAAGCGAAATACTGCGGGTGTCCATGGATGATATTTTGTGCAGTGCCAGCTTGGATCAAATGGCTATTTGTAAATCCATCGATGCCAATCCAAGATGCTGAATAGGCTGATGAGTTACTGGCGGGATTTTCATCGTCAAGAAGGTCGGTTAACCAGGTGCAAAAATTGGGGTCTGGGTTCGGAGTGTTTGGAGCGCTCACTTGCGGAACGGTCCATGTCGCACTTATGCTCTTATAAGTTCCCTGTGATTGGGAAGAAACAGCGTAACCAGACCAATTCTCGGAACTCCAGCCGTACGATGTGCTGGCAGAGTTTGTTACGGATGAATCGGAAAGCGGTCTGCGGCAACTGTTGTTCATGTGATCCATTCCTTTCAACCCATTATTAGTCGTCACTTACGTAGTTAAAGTGCAGACATCATATCTTATGGGGACAAGGAACGAAGGGTTTGCACGCGTGTCTGCTACCAACCGCACATTATTCAGGGAACAAGTATCTGCGAATGCAACCCACTCTCATATTAAGGGGTGGATTGTTCTTCTAGATCCGTACGATGACGATGAGCGAGTCGACTTGCGGCAGCTGCAGCAACCGCTCCTACAAGGTCATCCATAAAGGTGTGTACACGATTGGAAGAGTGGTCATTGAGTTCGGCCAAGATACCGTATTTGATCTTGTCTACGTAGCCATAGTTTGTATATCCAATACTTCCATAAATGTTCAAAATGGAGAGAGCAAGAATTTCATCGACGCCATATAAACTTTCATCGGATTCGATAATGGCTTGAATGGGCGTGGAAAGTAATTTTTTTTCGGCGAGAATATCGAGCTCTGCACCGGTTAGGATCGCATTTTGTACTTCTCGTTTGCTAAGAACGTGGTGGATACTCTCTTCACACATCGCTATGGTTAGATTTGGGATATAAGGATCTTGCAAGTGTTTCGTGATCTCTGCGATCGCACGGATTGACACGCCTCGTTGTTCGAGAATGTCGAGTGTGGCTTGGTGGATCGTATGACTTGATACAAAAGATTCCATGCTCTGTTCCGCCTCTCTTGATACAATAAACGTCCGTTTCAATTTTACCGTAGTTTTGCAGGGAATGTTTGTATTGTTGTCGAAATATCTGCTTATACTTCATGTCTGATAGTCCAGTTCAGGAGGAATCACACATGCAACGAATCATTCTTCGCGATGGACGTGTTGCGGAATTGCGCGTGGCACGAGACGACGAAGTGGACCGCGCTTTGATCCGGGATTTGAGTTTACGCGTTTCAGCAGAGAGTCTCTACTTTCGATTTATGCATGTGGTGAAGGAAGTGCGCGAGGATCTTATCCGTACAATGATTGGCGATGGGGGTCAAAATTCGCTTGGGCTACTATGCATGGCTGGAGAAGAATTGATTGCCGTCGGCAATTATGTGCGAATTGATTCGAGTTCTACAGCAGAAGTTGCCTTCCTCGTAGATGACAAAATTCAGCAAAAAGGGATTGGTACGCTTTTGCTTGAATATTTGGCGGAATCTGCATGGAATCACGGAATTATTCGTTTCGAAGCGTATGTGTTACGCGACAATATACCCATGTTAAGCGTATTTCGAGCGAGTGGATATGAGATTGTTAGTAAATTGGAATCAGATACCATTCATCTCTATTTATCGCTATCACACACAGAGAAATTCAGGACATTGCGCGAAATGCGCGAAAAACGTGCTACCGTCGCTTCTCTCAAGCCCTTCTTTGAGCCGACCAGCATCGCTGTCATTGGTGCTTCAAAAGATCCCACCCATTTAGGGCACATTTTACTTCGGAATATTCTACAAAGCGATTATACAGGAACTGTATATCCAGTTAATCCTACTGCATCCTCTGTCTCTGCAGTGCGAGCCTATAAAAGTGTGCTCTCGGTTCCAGAAACGGTCGATCTGGCGATTATTGCAGTACCTGCAGCTCAAGTTAACAGTGTGGTCGATGACTGTTTAAGCGCTGAAGTACGTGCGATTATTATCGTCGCCTCAGGATTTTCTGATCGGAATCCTGAGGGAACAGAGCGTGAGCAGAGTATTCTTCGGAAGATTCGCGGAGCGGGAAGAAGGATGATCGGCCCCAGTAGTTTGGGAGTCCTTAATTTAACTGAACAGATCCATATGAATGCAAGTTTCTCACCTGTCCTACCGATTACAGGGAGTATAGCGATTGCAAGCCATTCGGGAGCGCTTGGCATTGCGGTTTTGGAATACGCGAGTCGTATTGGGGTTGGTGTCTCGAGTTTCGTCAGTCTAGGCAATCGGGTAGACGTTTCGGGGAACGACCTGCTGCAATATTGGGAAGATGATCCTGCGACCAAAATTATCGTTTTGTATCTTGAGTCATTCGGGAATCCACGGAAGTTTTGGCGCATTACGCGTCGCATCGCGCGTAAAAAGCCTATTATCGTCGTAAAAAGCGCTCGTACTCAAAGTGCCTTCTCACTTTCGAAAACTAGACAGAGCACACTTGCAGCGCCGGACGCGGCTGTGAACGCGCTGTTTCGGCAGGCTGGGATTATTCGTGTCAATACATTGCTCGAACTCTTTGACGCGGCCGCATTGCTCAGTTATGCACCGTTGCCACGGGGCAGGCGCGTTGCGGTAGTGACCAACACGGCTGGTGGGGCAGTCCTCACGGTTGATACGATTATCCGTGAAGGGTTAGAATTTGTGAGTCCAGTCATCAATTTGGGTTTCGAGGCGCTCGCTGAAAGTTATCGCGAAGTATTGCCGCAAGTGTTGCGCGATCCAACTGTCGATGCAGTGATTGTGATTTTTACACCAGTGAGTGCAACCGATCAAGAAGGGGTGATCAGGGCCATCTCAGAGGCTGTAGAAGAAGTGCAGCAAGAATACGAAGCATTGGACCAGATACATGAAATCAAGCCGATCATCGCCAATTTTCTCACGCCGGGTGCTGATTTTGTGCACTATATTTCCGCTGGTACGATGCGCATCCCCGTGTATCCCTTTCCAGAACACGCAGTCCGTGCCTTGGCAAAGGTAACGGCCTACGCAGAATTTTGTCGCACTGAGCCTGGAGGATTACCTGTCATTGAAGGGGTTGATAGTGACCAAGCGCGCAACTTTGTGCGGCAGGATTTGCATGCAGAATGCGTAGTGATGTCACAGGAGCAGGCTGAGCACTTATTTTCTATGTTGGGCATTGTAACTGGTAAAGCCAAGTTTCCTGAAGTGCGAACGGTCTGGTTGGAGATGAAAGTAGATGCACTATTTGGACCTGTCATCACGTTGCATGCGTTTCATGATTTTGGATTGACCATGAACGACGTGCCACAGATCAAATCGGTGACCCGCATCATGCCACTCACAGATCTTGATGCGCGCGAAATGGTTGAGGCTGTCCTGAGTCCGATCCAATTGAAGTCAGGGAGTGCACGTGCGCTCATGAGTATCTTGCTGAGATTATCGGTGCTCATTGAGTCGACTCCAGAAGTCGCTCACGTGATATGTAGACGGATTGAATTGAGTGATGATCAAGCGTTCATCGTCGATTATGAAATTGGGATACAGGCGATTTCTTCGCTGTAACAGAGAGTGTGAGTATGGAGGAAGAGGCTAATGCATGATCAAATCCAACAGTTGCGTGACATTCTGATTCGTAGCCGTCGTATCGCTGTTTTGTCTGGAGCGGGAATAAGTACAGAGTCAGGAATTCCCGATTTTCGTTCGGAACATGGTCTATGGAAAGATCCGCACGTAGTAGCGATGATGACGGAAGACTATTTGCATGCGCATCCAGAGACGTTCTGGCGCGAATTTAAACGTGTTTTTATGAATGACGAGTATCGACAAGCAAAGCCAAATGCCGGGCATCACGCCTTGGCCTTGCTTGAGAAACAAGGGAAAGAGGTGGCCGTGTTTACGCAGAATGTCGATGGGTTACACCAAGCGGCCGGTAGTCAAGATGTGCATGAGTTACACGGGAATATTCATTTTGCAGAGTGTCCGCGTGGGCATCGAAGGTACGGCTCAAATTACCTCTTGGCGCATGATGTCCCACGCTGTGATGCTGTGGATGCCAGTGGGAAGCGTTGTGATGCGGTATTGCAACCGGATGTTGTGCTATTTGGGCAGATGGTCAAAGGATATGAGGAAGCTTTTTATGGAATTATACGTGCCGATGCACTGCTTGTGCTTGGAACATCACTTACAGTTGATCCAGTGGCAAGCCTACCTCAATATCTGATTAAAGGACATCATCAATTAGTGGTCATCAACCTGGAGGAGACATATATTGACGAAAAGGCAGATGTAATGATTCGCGCGAAAGTGGGGGAAACGCTGCATGCAGTATTGAATCCGTAAAGAGAGAGGGGCATCTTTGTTACATGGGCATTAGCCACGTCTACTATCTAAGCGTCGTGTATTTTTTGTATTTTTTATTGTATCTGTATGGGAGCACAGTGAATTTTATTTTATTCAAAAAGGCACATGTCGCTCTCGCGTGGTTAGCTTATATCCCGTTTTTTTCGGTGATTCCAGTGTTATGGAGCATTCATAAAAGTGCTTTGAATCTCCTGTGGACCTTCGTGCCGATTGCAAATGTCATTTTTTATTTCATCTGGGCTTCGCGGTTTTTACGCGTTTTTGGCATGAGTGGCTGGGTTTTGTTATTTTTCTTTATTCCCGGAATTGGTCCTCTGATTTTACTTGTGATCCTTTCTATTATGGCATTTTCCCCTGCTTATTACTATAACCCTCGGCGAATCACCTGGCCTACTTCTATCTTTTTTTAACTAGAAAGCACGGATACATGAAAGATGAGGATCTTCCATGTATCCGTGCTCTTTTGTCTATACACTCGGTTCAAACTGGGTAGATCCAAAACCGCTCGGTGTTCAACATCTTCTCGATTTTCGTTTTGCCTTCAGGATCTTGCCGGTCTTTCTCCATCTTGGCCATCATGGCTTCAGACTGTGACCGATGAGCGCGCATTGCCGCCAATTTAACATCAAGTACGTCGCTCACATCGTTTACAATATCAGGATCGCCAATGACTTCAACGGCGTTGTTTGTCACGGCCGATCCGTGGATAACGGGTCGCATTTCCTCGGGGATGCGCTTTACTGCGCGCACAGTTGCCTCTGACATGCCATCGTGATCTGGATGTACCCCGAGTTTAGGATAGTAAGTCATGATAATAGACGGCTTAACTTCGCGAATGATCGCTTCAATGCGATCAGCAATGAGTTCCGGGTCTTCGAATTCTACCGTCTTATCGCGTAGTCCCAATAGGCGCAAATCCTTAATGCCAAGAACATCACATGCATCACGCAGTTCTTTCTCGCGAATTTGCGGGAGTGTCTCGCGTGTTGCAAAGAAAGGGTTCCCCATATTGCGACCTAATTGTCCAAGTGTCCCGCAAATCAGTGTAACGGGCGTTCCTGACCTTGTGTAGTGAGCGATCGTTCCCGCTTTACCAAAAGTCTCATCATCTGGATGCGGGAAGACGACTAATACATGTTCCATCTACATCTTCCTTTCTTGTGTGAGAACGAGTTCGCATGATGTTTCAATGCCGATCCTACAAAGGAAACGGAGTTTCACTTAGCTCAAAAGCGATGGCCAAACGTCCTTCGCGGTCGTGACCCGCTACGAGTAGGCGACCTTCTTCGTCAATTTCCCAATCAGTAAGCCCTTCTGCATAGATCCAGCCGTCACTCATCTTAAGGCCAATGCGATAAGGCCCCTCTCCAGCGACGGTTCCACGTTCATAGCTGATCTTCCCGTTTCGAATATACGCGCATACAGCCATCGGCGATTCTGCACGATGAGCGGCATAGGCACCGTTTGTCGTTTCAAGGTGCAAATACAGCGCTTTGTCTTGCCATTGGTCAAGCACGGTTTGAATCGCTTCGCGTTGAATGGCTTTCATGTGTAAAGTCCTCCAAAGTTTCATTCATTCACTTACTCGTCTATTCATTATATCGCTATTGTAAAGTATGTACCTAATTGACGGTTAGTTTGCCTTTACTTCTTTCAAAATGGACATTGGAATCGCACTACGGTTTCCGTAGATGACTGGGGGAGTTAACTCGTAACCGTTTTTTTCGTACACAGCAAGGCCTGGTTTGGACAATAAATAGGAAATAAATGACACTCCAGCTTTGGCATCTGGCGTATGTTGAACGGGTGTGACGTAAATTTCAAGTGGGCTTCCTGTCACCGTTTTTCCATCACTCAAACGGAGGTGCGTTGTGGCATAGATGGATTGATCGGCAGGATCGCCAAAATTGATCGCCGAAGGTAGTGAGATATACGGTAAATGACGTTGTACAACCTCAGATAAAAATGCACTCGATGCATCTAACTGACCAGCCTGAAGGCGAGATAAGATGGATTCCTCCGAGAAAATTTGATTAGGATTGTTCGTGCCACCTAAGATTTTTTGCGACGTTCCGCTCGGTAAGTGTTCATATTTCACCGCTAATTGCATCATCATAATAAACGCTTGGCCTTGTGGATCCGTATTGGGATTTGTTCGCCCAAGATGGAAATTTTTACTTTCCATGAGAGTAAAGAGCGTTTTGAGTGGTAATTTTCCTTGTGCGATCGCTTTGAATGTCGGTGCAAATGGACTCGTCGGAGAATAGGCGATGACGAGCGGAGAACTCGCGAATCCGATGGCATATGAGGTGTAGTGTGGTTCTAGCAATTGAATGGGGGCAACGCCGACGCTTTCAAATACATTCGGTGTGATTTGATCGCTCGAGATCAGGTGGGCTACGCCAAATGATCCACCGCCCCGCCCTATGTACGCGATGCCTGTCTGATGCGTGAAATTCGGACCAAGCTCTGTATCATTCACAAGCTGTAAGGAACCTGCATATGCGACATTGGCCGTACCAAGATTTTTTGTCTGCGGACTATTTGTTTTATCTGAAGATAAGCTGTTTGTCGCAGAGGGTGTGCCACAACCTGTGAGTCCAATTGCAAGAGTAATAGCTGAGAGTGCACTTGATAGGTAAAGAGTCCGTTTTTTTGCGTTGTGTACAACTCGTATCATCGTCGCTGAATCTCCTTGAGTTGAAAATCAGTAATGCAATTATAATAGCACAACAGCAAATATCATTGCGTCGTTTGATTTCTGATTGATCAAGATTGACAATAGATGAGGTTGTTTTATATCGGAGGGGGTTTAAGTATGTTAAAAGAGATCAAGCCCAAAAAGACGTATGAACAGGTCGCTGAATCTTTGCGCAATCTCATTTATAATGGACAGTATAAATCGGGAGACAAGCTCCCTACTTTAGTGCAAATCTCTGAGCAAATGAATGTCAGCAAAGCAACCGTGCGCGAGGCGCTCTCTGCCTTGCAAGCCAACGGCCTGATAACGGTTCGTCACGGCGAAGGGTATTATGTTGCGCAGGTGGACATGGATCCGTTTCGGCGTGCGATGAGCGGCGTGATGTTGTTGGCAGAGGATCTTGAGCAATTAGTTGAGGTCAGATTGATTTTAGAAGTAGGTGCAAGCAGAGTGGCGGCCGTTAAACGAACCGCAGGAGACTTAGGCGAAATGGAGGAACTGCTTACGATCATGAGTCAAGGAACGATTGATGAAGTGGCGCGAGCTGACGTGCACTTTCATTTGGCGATTGCAAAGGCGTCGAAAAATCAAGTCCTGCATGCTTTATTGCAGACCATGGCGCCGATTATGCAACAGTCCATGCTTCAATCGCGAACGCAGCAAGTTGAACAGTGGAATTTACCTCTGGAACATCATGCGATTTATGAGGCTGTATTCAGGCAAGATCCGGAACTTGCTGCAATGAGTATGTTACAGCATCTTCATAGCGTTATGCGTCATACTATGCACAGGTAGTCAAAAACAGGATTGGAAGTGGTCAAGCAGGGGCTTCGGGGCAGAAAAAGAATGGCGTGCACTTTTGTGCACAGTTTTGATAACAGCGTAGAATACTTGGAAGAAGGGGGAATGTCGGTGTTTCAGTGGGAGCTATATCTTCGTCTTGTTGCTGCTCTTGTTTTTGGGTTTCTCGTCGGCCTCGAACGAGCGCGTAAAGGGAAAGCGGCGGGGATTCGGACTCATTCGTTAGTCGCGATTGGTTCCTGTCTCATCATGATCATTTCAACGATGCCTCCGGATGGTCCCAATAAAGATATGATGCGCTTGGCCGCACAGGTTGTAAGTGGAATCGGGTTTCTCGGGGCTGGGGTGATTTGGGTTGACCGCAAAAATGTCAAGCGCGGATTGACGACAGCTGCCAACCTATGGGTGACCGCAGCTGCGGGATTGGCTCTTGGTTATGGGCTATACAGCATTACGTTTGTAACAGGGATTCTCGTATTTATTGCGATGCATTCACAAGGAATTGCGTATCGATTAGGACTGCTTCAGTCACCTGTGAATCAAGATGATGAGGGAGAATAAGTGATAGTCGGTAGTGTGATGGAGCAGTTGAGCACCTCCTTATTTAGGTTGTAGTATTGTTATTTTTATATTACTTCACAGCTTGCGATAAACTGAAATTACATATTATTATCGGATATACTCTTTTGATAGAAGCTGCTCTATATAATTTGGCAAATAACTGCTACGTTAGAGGGGAATCATGGGTGCGTTGCGCGGTGGTGCAATTCGGTTGCGTCCAGCGCGTTTCGCAGCATAGAGACGCTGGTCGGCTAAACGATAGACCTCCGGGAAGTTTGTAGCTTCACTGGGTAAGTCGACGATACCCATGCTCAAACCAAGATGGTATGTGCCAAGAGGAGATTCGCGAACCCATTTAATGAGCTGCTTTTCAAGTGAAGATGTCCAGTGTTGGTCGAAAAAAAGGAGTATAAATTCATCACCGCCTAGACGTGCGAGAATATTATTTTCAGAAAGATGTTCAGTGCAATAATGAACAAGCGTCTGTAAGGCTTCGTCTCCCTTTTGATGCCCCTCTGTGTCATTGAGTTCTTTGAAATGGTCTAGGTCAAATAAAACAAAGACCGTAGGAGTGTGTGCGTACTTCGAAAAATGGTTTTCCATGGCTTTCTCTAAGGCATAGCGATTATAAGCGCCTGTCAGCGCATCTCGTTCGGAAAGGTGCCTGACGAGGTCGTGATGTTCATGCATCAGTTGTCCGATGTCGTACATTTCCTTCACTAACGTGCGCTGTAGTCGATGTTTTCCTTCTTTCGTTGGTGCCTGTTTCGATATGGAGAGTAGTTGATATAAAAGTGTGGTCGCGCGTTTACTGATTAAAAAAGAAATGAGCGTGACCAAGAAGAATGTAGTGAGCGCCATCATGATCGCTTTGTGAATCACGCTGTGTTCAATCAGTTGTTGTACCCCAGCGACTGAAGTATCGACAATCCATATTCGATTTGTCCCCACGCGATTCCATACCAGAAATGATTGTTCTTGATAGAGTGGGGTATACAGTTCGACGTAACCCATTTGTTTCCCACTGAAGATTGTAAAATTAGGTGGGTAGATCTGATATCCAATCACATGTCTTGTACTTTGATAGTCAATCTGATGTGTGCGGATAGAGACGATCGTGAAATGCAATGGAAGACATGTAGTTCCGGATTCGTCGATGAAAGGGCCATCTAAACAACTGAGGGGCGCAGTGAGCTTTTGAAACCCAGCTTCAGTATGGGGTATGGTTCCCCAATGTCTAGAGGCTGAATGTATGCGGTCAAGGATACGGGAATACATACTATTCATAAAAACAGATTCGGTGTCTCCGATGTTCATCCAGGTTGAAATCACAATTGAAATAAGCGAGATGAGAATAAACGAGAACCATATAAGAGGCTGTTCAAAAAGCTCGGCTTTAGTTCTTTTTCGCCAGTTTGATTCATCAGACAAGACCCCACTATTGGTAGTTAGAGGGACATAAGGTGTGTTGTGGCCTTTCCTTACACCGTTCACTTGG
>JAKACV010000071.1 GCA_021821085.1 Bacillota bacterium
ATCGCCTCCTTAATGATGACAACAAACTCGTCACCACCAAGCCGTGCTGCAAATCGCTTCTGACCACATGTCGCTTGCAGTCGCAACGCGATTTCTTTTAACAGGAGATCACCCATTTCATGCCCGAGCTTCTCATTAATTACACGAAAGCGATCCACATCGAAAAAAAGCAGGGCGAACTGAAAGTCTTCTACTTCATGAGTTTCTGCAAGACTCATTGTCGCCGTTTCCCAATAGAGCGCACGGTTGGCCAAGCCGGTAATTCCATCGTAAAAAGCAAGCTCTTGAATCCGTTTTTCTCGATACTCCCTTTCCAAAACCAATCCAGCCAGATGAGCAAACATCTCAATCATTTTTAATTCATGATCAGCTGGTCCCTGTACATCTTGATAGTAAAGCGCGAATGTTCCTAGTAATTTTTGATCGCAGGCATGAATTGGGCAAGTTATCCATCCCGTATAATTGTGTGACGGCGGTAGCATGCGATCCTCTTTCCATACTGACTCAGGTAGGATATCACGCACGATCACAGGTTTGTGATCAACTGCCATTGTGTCAGAATAGCCAATATGACTACCCGACTGCAATCGATCGAGTGCCACGGCGAATTCTGACGGCATCGCTGTGTCGTCGTAGTGCTGCCAAACATCACGTACCGCATCATATAAAAATACTGAGTTTACGGTGCCCGGCAACACTTTGTCCACGATCACAGACAATTCATGCATGACTTTACATACTGAATCTCCTTTTGCAATCATCTCCAACAAGCGATTTTGTTGTAACAACATATCAGTCTGCGATTGCGGATTCATAGTCCGAAAAGAAATGATCAATCCAGCGTTCGCAGCACTGCGAACAACGCTGATGATACATTCGACTGTGATAGGCACTCCTTGCTTTGTCCAGAACACTTCACGCGAAATGCGCCGCGTCACATTCATGCGATTCCCATTACACAGGCCACACTCCGTTTGCACGTGCGCCTCGCCATCTGCTCCCCGATTATGAAATAGATGATGAGCATTTCGTCCGACAACTTCTTCCTTAGAATAACCAAGAATTATAGTGAATTCATCGTTGCAAAATTCGATTTCTCCATCGTGAGTCACTCCATAAACCCCAAGATCGATCGATCGCAAAATAAATTCAGTATTGTATGTGAATGGCGATGTTCGTTTCCCCAATTTAAATCCTCCTGCTGCTCATTCTCGCACTTCACTCAAGTGATGTGCATTCACATACAGCATCATGCAGTCATCATCTTCAATTCGACACGTTTCTCGTTTATTCGACAATTGTTGACAACTTGTCATTTCGACACGATACAGAAAAATCCCTGCTGTGAAAATGGGAATTTACATTCTCTGTTTAGTTTTGTATACTACCTACCCGATTTCAACCTTCACTTAAACCTTTAACTCTGTATAAAATAGTTATAAAATTATCATGTTCGACATAAATCGCAGGTAATCCTTCCGAAGTGGTACTTTTTATCTGGATCTATTATATAATTAACTTACTTAACTAAATGGAGGCAAAGATGAGTACTATTCAATCGATTGCGCGCTCGCTGATGATTATCCATCACCGTCTTGCAGGGCGTTATGGTCCCCTGACACGCCCACAATTGCGGATCTTATCTTCATTAAAAAAAAGTAAGAGAACCGTCTCAGAACTCGCTGAATACCTGCAGATTTCTTCATCTGGCGTCACGCAGGCACTCGATAAATTGCAAATTGCAAACTACATTGTGCGACAAGCAGATCCAAACGATCAACGTGTAGTACAAATTTCCGACACGGAAATGGGTCGTCTCGCATTACAAGAAGCAGAGCGACATTATGAATATCGTGTAACTGAACTCTTGCAAACCTTATCGGAAGAACAACAACAGACGCTTTCAGAGTTACTCGCTGAACTTGTATACAGTAAACCTATGCGCAATAAAAAAAATGAGGGCTAAAAATGAGCGAACCCACATCTGTTTCGTATAACTTGAAAGGCTGGCGATCACTTCATCCCGTTACACGCCGACTTATTTCTACTCGACTTTTACGAAGTATTGCACAAGGAGCACTGGCTGTCGACTTCACCTTATATTTGCATGCTCGTTCTTGGTCAGCTCCAGAAATCGGATTTTTACTCATGGCAGCAGGACTGTTCGGCGCTGGACTAAGCCTACTTGTGGGTGTTAGCAGTGACAAGATTGGTCGACGTTTTTTCCTCCTTATTTACGAAGCTGGATTAACACTCGCTACGGCACTTCTCTTATTTGACCGCAGCGCAGTTGTTCTCATCCTAAGCGCGGTACTCTTTGGATTTGGCCGTGGCGCAAATGGCGCTTCCGGACCCTTCGCTCCGGCTGAACAAGCATGGTTAGCACAACATATCCCAGGCAATGTTCGCGGAACGGTTTTTAGTCTAAACGCTGCGCTGCAATTTTGGGGAATGGGGATCGGCTCGATTTTTGGAGCGTTCTTACCTCATCTTTTACCGGGTGTAACTGGAGCTACCGCGTACTACCCCGTGTTTGCACTCAATTTGGTTGTTGCAATGATTAATTTTTTCCAAATTTTTACCATAAAAGAAATCCGTGTAGATGCTCCAACGAGTGATGAAATAAAGATAAAAGATATGAAAGATCCTGCAATGGATCCCACCAATGAAATCGCAATCCACACAGAAAAGACCTTGCGCAAACGTGAGAACAAAGCGCTCTCCTTTCTTTTCATTGTAAATAGCGTAAATTCACTTGGCGTAGGATTAGTCGCCCCCTTACTTCCGTATTGGTTTTCAGTGCGCTACGGGGTAGGTCCTGAAGCCATCGGTCCAGTATACGGACTGACCTTTATCTTTACAGGTATTTCATCTCTACTTGTTGGGAAACTATCACAAAAAGTCGGATTGACAAAATCGATTGTTTTACCACGCTTACTTGGCATTATCACGCTGATCGCAATGCCCTTCATGCCAAGTTTCACACTAACTGCGGTCTTGTACGTGATTCGTTCAATCGTCAATCGAGGTTCGATGGGAGCACGGCAAGCATTTAGTGTAAGTCTAGTTGGAGATGAACGACGCGGATTAGCAAGTAGCTTAAATGCGGTCTCGTGGAATATTCCTGCCGCGATAGGGCCTGCAATCGGAGGATGGATGATTGGAATGGGATCATTATTCTGGCCGTTTCTTCTTGCGTCAGGATTGCAATTTGCCTATATCGTTATGTTTAGTACGATGATGAGTCAATTTGATCCACAAAGACGCCATCCTACACCAACAGTTGCAAACCGCTAGAAAGATAAAGCATTTATACATCAGCAATCTGCGTTATTTGGCAGATTGCTGATTCTTATTATTTTCGAAAAAACAGTTCGTATTTACGTTCTATACTTCAGATCATTGTTCCATAATCCATAATAATTTGCTATGATAAGAGTAGAAAATTTGATTCAGTCTATTATCATTTTATACACAGGAGGTTAAGTACACATGTCCGAATACCAATGCCCATCTGGAGTCATTATTAATGGACCCTACTCATCCGAATACGCGGAAATTCTTGCCCCAGACGCATTACAATTTGTAGCAACTCTTGTCCGAAAATTCAATTCTATTCGTGAGGCTCTCCTGGAAAAGCGTGATGAACGCCAGAAGACCATCGACAACGGTTTGTTACCTAATTTCTTGCCAGAAACCGAGGATGTGCGCACTAAATCCTGGATCATTGACCCACTACCGACAGATCTACAAGATCGACGCGTCGAAATCACAGGTCCGTCCGGAGACCGAAAAATGGTCATCAATGCACTGAATTCCGGTGCCAAACTTTTTATGGCCGATTTTGAAGATGCAAATTCCCCCACTTTTGAAAACGCTATCGGTGGTCAAATCAATTTGCGTGACGCCATTGATCGCACTATTTCCTTCACAAGCCCCGAAGGAAAAGAGTACAAATTAAACGATCAGGTTGCCGTTTTGATTGTACGCCCACGTGGCTGGCATCTGCTGGAGAAACATATTCTCATCGATGAAAAGCAAGCACCTGGCGCTATTGTCGACTTTGGACTCTATTTTTATCACAATGCACAGAAATTGTTGAATAAAGGATCTGGTCCCTACTTCTATTTGCCAAAACTCGAAAGTCATCTCGAAGCCCGATTATGGAACGATATCTTCATAACCGCACAGGAAATACTAGGAATTTCGCGCGGGAGTATCAAGGCAACCGCCCTTATCGAAACCATTCTTGCCACATTTGAAATGGACGAAATTCTCTACGAACTTCGCGAACATTCTGCTGGATTAAACTGCGGACGTTGGGACTATATTTTTAGCTACATCAAGAAATTACGCAATCAACCTGATGTGATTTTGCCTGACCGAGCACTCATCACCATGACGGTTCCCTTTATGCGCTCTTATACGTTGTTTACAGTACGAACTTGCCATCGCCGCAATGCACCGGCAATCGGAGGAATGGCAGCACAAATCCCCATTAAAAATGACCCTGATGCAAATGAAGACGCACTGAATAAAGTTCGTCAGGATAAAGAGCGAGAAGCACGCGATGGACACGATGGTACATGGGTTGCTCATCCAGCACTCGTTTCAGTGGCGCTTGATGTGTTCAACGAATGGATGAAAACACCCAATCAAATAGACCGTAAGCGAGAAGATGTAACAGTCACGGCTGCACAACTACTTGAAGTTCCACAAGGTCCCATTACCGAAGCAGGTTTACGCACCAACATCAGTGTAGGTATTCAATATATCGAAGCGTGGTTGCGTGGATCTGGCGCTGTTCCTATTTTTAACCTTATGGAAGATGCCGCGACTGCCGAAATTTCACGTGCACAAGTCTGGCAATGGATTCATCATCCAAAAGGAATACTTGAGGATGGTCGTAATGTCACTCTAGAACTATTTGACAAACTACTTCATGAAGAACTCGAAAAAATTGAAAACACCATCAATGCGCAGACATTTTCTCAAGGAAAATTTGAAGAAGCAACCGAACTTTTTCGTACTCTCAGTTTGTCCGATGAATTTATTGATTTCCTTACAGTCCCTGGATACCAAAAGCTTGCCTGAGATGACTCCTCAGTTTTTCTGTCACGTGCACCCCCCTGTTTTAAAAGCGCCAAGTCACATGGAGTGACTGGCGCTTTTTGTTGATTTGTCCACAAAAATTTCTAGTTGTTGCTTAATGATGGAACTTGTATGCTTCATCTCCGAGCATCGCCCAGGTTTCGGAATCAGTTTCCCAGAATTACAGAGGTCATCTGGATTAAATATCGTTCGAATCGCAATTTGAGTACACAACTCTGCGTCCGAAAATAAATACCGCATATCCTCAATTTTCTCAATGCCCACACCATGTTCTCCGGTAATGGATCCTCCAACATCGACACACACTTTGAGAATATCCGATCCTGCCTTCATCGCTTTTTCTGTCTCAAAAGGTACGCTTGCATCATAACAAATCAGTGGATGCAAATTGCCATCTCCGGCATGAAAAACATTGGCAATTCGTAAACCAGACGAGATACTTATTTCCCGGATTCGTTGCAATACTTCTGTTAATTTTGTGCGTGGAATGACTCCGTCCTGCACCACGTAGTCAGGCGATATTCTCCCCATTGCACCAAAGGCCATTTTCCGACTGCTCCACCACAGTGCACGTTCCGCATCAGAAGAAGCCACTTTCACTTGTCGAACTTGATGTTCCTTACAAAAATCAACGATTTTTTCTGATTCTGCTCGAACACCAGCCGCCAACCCATCTACCTCAATGAGCAAAACCGCTTCAATGTCCAACGGATAACCCACGTGATAATTGCTCTTATCCACAGCCTGCATTGCCAGTTGATCCATCATTTCCATGGCTGCCGGTATAATGCCTTCCCCGATGATGCGACTTACTGTTTCTGACGCATCTGCAACGCGATCAAACATCGCAAGAATCGTCTTTACCGCTTGTGGTTTCTTTAAGATTCGTACCGTGATTTCGGTTGCGATACCTAGCGTCCCTTCCGAACCAATGAGTAATCCCAGTAAATCATATCCCACCGCATCACCAAACTCTGCTCCAAAATCAACGACTCGCCCTGTGGGCAATACGACTTTCGCAGCAACGATATGATTCGTGGTCACTCCATACTTCAAACAGTGGGAGCCTCCTGCATTCTCCGCTAAATTCCCACCAATGGTACAAGCAGATTGACTGGATGGATCTGGAGCATAATAAAAATTCCGTTTCGCAATCTGTTTGGTTAATTGTAAATTAACGTGACCTGGTTGCACAACGGCACGCATATTTTCAAAATCAACGTCCAGCATTTTATTCATTCGAACCAAACTAATGATGACTTCTTCATTCATCGCTGTGGCGCCACCACTGAGACCCGTACCAGCACCTCGCGGTAGAAATGGAATTTTTTCACGATGCAGCAATTGCACCACACGCGCTACTTCTTCTGTCGTCTCGGGGAATACCACTGCGCGTGGACGTCCACTTTGCGCCACATATCCATCGCATTCATAAACCACAAGTTCATTGTGCTTATGCAAAACGCGATCTGCTCCAAAAATGGCGATGAGTTCATGAATTAACTCAGCGTGTTTCATCTCTCTGCACGCTCCAAACGGTATGCTTCATCAAGTAGTTCCACTGTATGAACGACATCCATTTCCAATCCACCTGCTTGAATTCCTGCTTGAATCTGCAACATACAGCCTGGGTTCCCCATTGCCACAACTTCAGCATCGCGAGGCAAATCGGCAATTTTTCGTTCGCGCAATTGCTGTGCCATGTCCGGATGCGTAATATTATAGATCCCTGCACTTCCACAACAGCGATCCGCATCTTGCATTTCAATCAACGTAATTCCTTCAATTGAACGAAGCAGTTCTCGTGGTTCTGTTCGAATGTGCTGCGCATGGGCAAGATGACACGCATCATGGTAAGTAATCGTCCGCTCCAAGCGCGCCTTTGGCCGATCGAACCCGACTTCCGTGAGAACCTCCGTAATGTCGCGCACCTTCTTAGAAAATTGCATCGCTTTTTCTTGTTCCTCAAGATCATCGTGGAAAAGTTCTGGATATTCTTTCATCGCCGCACCGCATCCAGCGGCATTAACGACAATAAAATCCGCACCTGACTGCAAGAATACGTCTATGTTGTGACGTGCCATTTTACGTGCTTGGTCGCGATCTCCTGCATGCACTTGCAAAGCCCCACAACAAATTTGCTGTTTTGGTACATTCACTCGCAATTGATTGCGCAGTGCCACACGCGCTGTTGCCATGTTGATTTCACTAAAAAAAACGTCCATTACACACCCAGTAAAAAGTGCCACTGTGCCTTTCGATGTTTTAGAAAGCGGTAAAATGTCTTTGGAAAGTACGGATAAAGCACTTGCCTTTGTCACTTTGGGCAAGACTGACTCCATTTCTCTCAAATATTTCGGTAAAAGTCGCAGTGCTCCAGACATGTGTATCACTTTTTGCAATTGTGAACGTTGATAAAAACGTGTGAATTTACGCACAGTAATAAGTCGCTTTGGGGATGGAAATAACTCTCTCAAAAAAAAGTTGTGCAGGAATTTCCTGAATCCCGTCTTTGGATTTTCCTGCACCGTTAGCCCCCGTATCTTTTCAATGAGCGTTCCAACCTTCACACCAGATGGACATACCGTTTCGCAAGCACGACAATCTAGACAGTTAAATACAGGATCGTTCACAGACTCATCAAGCGGAATCGTCCCCTCAACCGCCGCCTTCATCAAATATACGCGCCCACGCGGTGATTCGTTTTCTTTCCCCGTTTGCTGATACGTCGGACATACATCGAGACAAAAACCACAGTGCACACAAACAGAGTACAACTCTTCTAATCCCATTCTAAATTCCTCCTGCAAAACGACCTGGACTAAGAATTCTACGCTGGTCGATAGTCTGCTTAATCTCATCTAACAGGACTTTGATACTAGACGGTACTGGACCAAATGGATCAAAGGATTCTTGAGAAATAGGTAGAGCCTTCTCAATTACTGCCGTACCCTTAACCCTGCCAGCCAGGTCGCGACACAATTGCAATATTTCAAGGGTGGATTTTTCAGACTGATCTCGCAAAAAGACCCGTAAAATCCCCACAGTAACGGTCATGGAGAGAGCTGAGAATGGTTCTAGTACAATCCTCCTGTGAATTTTTTCAGCGATTGAAATCATTTCTGTAGATGGACAAGTCAGACGAATAACAGTAGAAGCTACTACAAGTTGGCCTTGATACTCGTTCCAGAACTCATCCGCCGCAGTAGCGAGACCCCGAATAAAGTGAAGATGATGGCTAGCAGAAAGCGCCTGTATTTCATTGGCCTGAATATCCGCCGCCGCTACATCTTCATCACACCCTAGTGCGAATAGATATTCATCTGATTCTGTTAGTGCCGCACCGGTCATCAACTCCACTCGACTTAATACCGTTTCAGAATCCGCCAATGTTTTAAGAAAGGTTTTTATGTCTGCACTCTGTCCTCGCAACAAAACGACGTCACTACGAGCAGGACGCGGTTTTAACTTACACACGATTTGCGTAATGACAGCCAAAGTTCCTAATGATCCTATAAACAACTTAGTCATGTCATAACCTGCAACATTTTTAACAACTTTTCCACCTGTTCTGATCACCTGACCATCAGGGTAAATAACAGTCAGCCCAATCACAAGATCGCGTAAACTTCCATAGAGCGCTCGTGAAGGTCCGCTTGCATTGGTTGCAACGAGACCTCCAACCGTAGCTCGCTGATCACAAATCGGATCAAAAGGCAACATCTGTCCATGCACTCGAACCGTGTCCTGTAAAGCAGCCAGCGACAGGCCAGATTCGACAACGATTGTCATATCCGTAGGGGAATACTCAAGAACTCTGTTGAGACGTTCTAATGAAAGGACGATGTCAATTGGATCACTCTTCCTTCCCAGTTGTACCTGTGTTTGAGCTCCTAGCGGCATCACTCTCCATTGTTGTTCATACGCAAATCGAAGAAGTGCTGAAACCTCTGCTTCGCTGGTTGGTAAAACACGCACGACAGGGCTGGTTTGCCCTGTCAATGTGCGTCCCGATTGATCATCTATCTGCGCGTCCAGCTGGAGTACACGAAATATTTCTGCCTGAATGTATCGTGCATGATCTGTTAGGGGCACTCGTTAACTTCCTCCTTATGTTCTACTTAGGCACCATAAATGACAAGACATGTGTTTGTAATACAACGAGGATCCCAAGCAAAACGGTGAGAATAACACTGTGAATAAATGTTCGACGAATGACTGTACCCTCCTGATTTCGCAAAGCACCCGTAGATACCCCTGTGGATACATTTTGCGGTGAAATCATTTTACTCATCACTGCACCGCTGGAATTTGTAGCGGCCATAAGCGTAGGACTTAAGTGAAGTTGCTTTGCTGCAACGACCTGTAAATTTCCAAATAAAACATTCGACGATGTGTCAGACCCCGTAAGAAAGCATGCAATCCATCCGAGGAATCCTGAAAAAAACGGAAACAATGCCCCAAGCGTGGCGACCGCAAGACCCAATGTATAAGCCATACCAGAGTAATTGTACAGGTAAGCTAGACCCACAATTTCCATAACAGTTAAAATAGGAAATTTCAACTGTTCCCATGTATCCCCTGCAGCAAGCCAAAACGTTTTCCAACCCGCGCGAAGAATGAAGGCGGTAATAATCACCGCAACAAAAATTGGAACTCCAGATCCTAATGGCTGAAAGGACCAGACTGCAACATACGGCTTGTGATATAGTGTCAAATAAACGAGCTTATTCAGTCCTGGCCACTTGATATTCTGAACTCCAATATCAGCCACTTTAAGGAATGTCCACACAATAACAGTTGCGGTAATCAGAATCCACGGGGCCCAAGCGCGCCATGTCTGACCACCAGTAAGGGGCGCCATCTGTTGGTTGGTTGATAATTCAGTTGTAGCTGCCGTCTCGGCATCTGTTTGATGAATATACGATTGGAATTGAGCTGTGTCTTTCGGTTTCCAGACACGTGTAAACAAAACAAGCACAATCAATGCCACCATCGCCGCTAATACATCAGGAAGCTGTGGTCCAATAAAGTTTGACACAAAGAATTGGGTTGCAGCATAAGCAAATCCGCCGACTAACGCAGCAGGCCAGGCACCTTTTAGTGACTTCCATCCCCCCATGACAAGGAGTACGTAAAAGGGAAGAAGAAATGCAAAAAGAGGTAATTGCCTCCCAACCATCTGGGACAAACCTGCCACTGGTAAATTGGTGACCGCGCCAAGTGATAAGATGGGAACGCCAAGAGCACCAAAAGCGACAGGCGCAGTGTCAAATATAAGAGTAAGAACAACCGCTTCGAGAACTGGAAATCCAAGGCCCACTAAAAGCGCAGAAGCAATAGCCACAGGCGTTCCAAATCCCGCAATGCCTTCCATAAGCGCCCCAAAAGCATAAGCGATAATAAGAACCTGCAGCCGTCGATCGTTGGTCGCATTTTTATACATCCATCTTCGAAAAAGTTCAAAAGACCCCGTTCGTTGACTAATGTTATAGAGCCACATGGCAGCAAAAACAATCCACATAATAGGCCAAACAGCAAAAACTGCACCAAGTAAAATTGCGGAGAAAGCAAGGTGAACAGGAACTTGCCACTCAGTTAATGCAACAACAATACCCACGATAAGACCTGTCAAGGCCGCGATCCATGCAGGCGTACGCAGAATGCCAAGCAAGACTAACACAACGGCAATCGGGATAAAACCCACCAGAAAACTGCCAAACAATGAGTGTCCTATTGGCGTAAGGATCTGTTCAAACAAATGCACCCCTTCTTTCTCCGATAAATCGTATAAAACAGACGTTATTCAAGAATACAATCGACATAATCGAAGCACCATTTATAATGTTCTGACAATTATGCCGAAAGTTGCCACAAGAAACTCTCGTTTACTTCCTTCTCACCTCTCTTCTTTCTTCAAACTAAAATGGAACCGCTTTCTACATAGTAGAACTGGCTCCATTATACTCATATCAAGCATATGTTTCAATCACAATTTTTTAACTACTTCAACATATTAATCTTTGAACAAATGAATAAGATATGTGATGAGCGCAATGAAGGTAGACGCACCAGCAACCACTTCAGCAATCATAAAATGGTGCGCCTGAAACCAGGCAAATACACTGCTTCCAATCACGAACAGAGCAAACCACAAGAGACGTTCTGAATGCCGACGTTGGCGATCCAGACGTTTTAAAATTTCCCGCATTTCAACTTGTATAGAGACTTCATCGCGCTCGATTTTCTGTAAAACACGGTCTAGCTCAGGTGCAATTTTCGTTAGCGAAATTCCAATTTCCTTTGCTTTTAACAATCCCAACTCAGTGACTGTAACCCCTTTTTCTCCAAAAACTTGTCGCACAACATCTAATAAAGGAACTTTCCAACGGCCCGTTGCATCATCAGACGATCCACTGACTCTCTCATTCAGCAACGGCA
>JAKACV010000072.1 GCA_021821085.1 Bacillota bacterium
AAAAACGAGGTTTCCCGTTCTACGGGGGAATTGCACTGCTGTTTCTTATTGTAGGATACGTGAAAAAATGGAGGGAAAGAAAGCATGGGGATAAAAACGACAAAGCAGGGCAACAAACACATCGCAAACGAAAAAATACGCAGTCTCAGAGCTAGTCAACACTTCCCGCACATTAAGCGACTCCTTGTCATGTCCAGTCTCATGAGTCTCTTGATCACTGGCTGCTGGGATAATCATGAATTAGAAAGTCTCGCATTTGTCACAGTGATCGGTATTGATGAAGGCAAGCATGACAACTTGAAGATCACTTATCAGTATTTCACGCCTTCAACTGAGTCGCCAAAGGCCACAGGTTCCCATTCTCCGCTCATTACAACGTTTGAAGCACCATCTTTTGGCGTGGCGGAAAATATCGCAAATGTGACCACCGATCGTATGATCACATCCCAACAGTTAAAGGTGGCAATCGTCTCAGAGAAATTCGGGAAGAAAAATGACGTGGCGCGCGTACTGGAAGGGATGGTGCGTTCACGTACCTACCGACGCGATATCATGCTCATAACCTCAATCGACCCTACAGACGCCGCAATTCGCGCAAATCGCAGTAAACTTGGTTCTACAAGCCTCGACTTTATTGAGAATATGCGTAATCAGCATTCCTTTACCGGTTTTATGCCTGTTGAGACACTCAATGACTTTTTGATTCAAAATAATTCAGGTGATACCCTCGCATACACAGGCTTGATTGCCATTAGTAAAAATCTCCCCCTTAGTCGCAACGCGAGTAAGGAAGAGAATCGTATCGCAGGTCAGTTTTCAAGACGTGGCGGCGATGACCAAATCCAATTTATCGGAGCTGAAATCTACCGCGGAGATCGTGCCGTTGGGCGTTTAACTGGCCAAGAGACGCGTATTTTATTGCTCCTGCACCATGAGATAAAGACATTTCTAGTAGGGCTTCACGATCCACATCACAAAGAACGGCGTAACACCTTACTCTTTCATCAAATGATGCCCCCACATATCCACGCGCATATGGATAAAGGGCGCGTACACTTCATCATCAACGTACCACTTGACGCTACACTTGATAGCACGACATCCGAGATCAACTATGTACAAGATACTAAGCAGCGGCATTTACTCGAACAACAATTTGATCATAAATATGAACTGGAGACGTTAAAATTACTGAAACGTTGCCAAACCGAGTTTAAAGGAGATCCATTCGGACTCTCACATAGCCTGAAATGGGGTTTTTTTACAGAACAAAGTTGGAAGCGGTTTGATTACGTCAAACACTTTAACCAAGCGCGTTTTACTGTACATTATGATGTGCACATTAGCAATTTCGGAAAACAACGAGCGCCTTATGGTAGTGCTTAATATAAGTTGAAAACGATCCCTACGATAAAAGAAAGGAAGAATCCGATGTTTGCTTTTCTTAGCTATATCTTTCCTGGTTTACTTGGCATCGCGCTCACGGTACCAGTCATTCCTGTTATATGGAAAAAGAAAGAATATGCATCAATTGCAATTCTTGTTCTGTTTATCTTGATAATTATTGCAGGTGCTGTCGCAAGTTGGATGGAATACGTTCTCGGTCTAATTGTCTAACTAGCGCGTTTCATGATACATTAAAATTCATTCTATATATTTCGATAACTGAAATTAAAAAGGGTTGCACACTCATCACAGATCATCTGCAATTAGCTCTCAAGCATAAAGTGTAGAAAATCGCAATATGTGGTTCCCCTCCTTGACGATTCGCTCTTTTGATCATTATCATGAAAAGCAGACAAGTGCGGATGAGTACAGGTCAGAATTACCGGTACGATACGAGGAGGGGTTTATCTGTGACAATAGATCAATGTTCGAACCGCAAACAAGAAACCGCCACACCGACTGTGGGCAATTCCCCTCACCCGGATTCATCCACGGAAATTCTTGACACGCTCTCACGCCCTTTGCGTGACCTGCGCATTTCGGTAACGGATCGCTGCAATTTTCGCTGCACGTATTGTATGCCAAAGGAGATATTTGGTCCGAATTTTACATTCCTACCGCAGAGAGCACTACTCAGTTTTGAGGAAATCACCAAACTTGTTCGGCTGTTTGCACGACTTGGCGTCACGAAAGTCCGCCTCACCGGCGGAGAGCCCTTGCTACGACGGGATCTTTGGCGACTAATAGAAATGATAGGGACAATTGATGGCATAGATGACATTGCACTAACGACAAACGGTTCACTTTTAACCGCACAACTAGCGCATACATTGAAATCGGTTGGACTACGTCGAGTTACCATCAGTCTTGATTCACTAGACGACGAGATCTTTATGCGTATGAACGATGTTGCATTTCCTGTTGCCAAAGTACTTGAAGCAATCTCATATGCCGATTCTGCTGGGTTGACACCCGTTAAAATCAACATGGTCGTGAAACGCGGCGGCAATGACCAAAGAATTCTCACTATGGCAGAACACTTTCGCGGAACTCCTTATATTTTACGTTTTATAGAATTTATGGATGTAGGAAATAGCAATGGATGGCGAATGAACGACGTGGTAAGTGCGAAACAAATTCTCTCCACAGTCGGACAAAAGTGGCCACTTGAACCGCTTCTATCCGATCAGCGAGGTGAAGTTGCGACACGTTATCGCTATGTCGATGGTCAAGGCGAGATTGGCATCATTGCATCTGTTACGCGCGCATTTTGTAGCGGATGTACACGCGCGCGATTGTCATCTGAGGGACAACTCTATACGTGCTTATTTGCCGGAAGTGGCAGCGATCTACGAACGCTTATGCGAAACGGTGCTGATGATGAGGAGATCATAGACGTACTTAAGAACATCTGGCACGTACGTAGTGATCGCTATTCACAACTTCGTACAGAAGCCACTCCACATCTCCCCAAAATCGAAATGTCACATATTGGTGGATAGAGCATAGCTACTCTCTACACCCGACTTCTCATAGAGTTTTCGATAAAGACCATTTTTCAAGACTAAGCCATCATGTGTTCCCATTTCCACGATGCGCCCACGGTCAAGAACAATGATTTGATCTGCATCACGCACTGTCGACAACCGATGCGCGATCACAAGCGTAGTTCGGTTGGAGGCGAGTGTGTGCAAACCCCGTTGTACCCAAAGTTCAGTCTGACTATCGAGACTTGCAGTGGCTTCATCAAGGATGAGGACACGTGGATTTTGTACCGCGATGCGTGCAAAAGAAAGCAGTTGCCGCTGCCCCATCGACAGATTGGCTCCTTTAGCTAAAATTTTCGTCTGATAGCCATTAGGCAGTTTGCGGATAAATTCATCCGCACCAACGGTGATCGCCGCCTGAATCACTTGCTCTTCAGTGACCTGTGAGCGAAAAAGGCGAATATTATCAACCACAGTCCCACTAAAAAGATGCACATCTTGTTGCACAATACCAATCAATCGTCGTAAATCTTGTTGACGATACTGCCTAACATCGACATTATCAAGTAAAATATGTCCTCCCGCCACATCATAAAACCGCGTGAGAAGACTCATGATCGAACTTTTCCCCGCACCTGTTGCCCCCACAAATCCAACCAGCGAACCCGGTTGAATTTCAAAAGCCAGATCATTTAACACGTTCTCACCGACTTTATAGGCAAAAGTGACGTGATCAAACGTAATTTTGCCCACACCATCTTTGATCTCTTCAGGTGTGGTAACATCTACAATCGCGGGCGTCGTCGCAAGCAGACGTCCAATGCGATCAGCTGCGACAATCGAAGATTGTAAGGTATTCCACTGTTGCGTAATAGAATTGATCGGAGTGAAAAATTGCCGTACGTAGCTAATAAAAGCATAAAGTGTGCCAAAGAGAATGACTTTATGCAACACTTCACCACCGCCGACCCACACCACAAAAGCCACCGCTGCGTTGCCAAGCAGTTCAAGCACGCGGTTAAATTGCACGGAGACTTGATATTCATGAATGTTTGCTTTGCGATGACTGCGATTTAATTCGTCAAAGCGCATCTCCTGTCGCCGTTCCTGATGGAAGATCTGCGTAATGCGCATGCCAGAAAGGTTTTCTGCTAAAAATGCTACAATATTTGAGAGTCGCGTTCTGGTCGTTTGATACGCCGTACGTAAGCGACTACGAAACAAAATAGAAATCCCAAAAATGAGTGGAATGAGGACCATACTGTAGAGTGCAATACGTACATTTAGTTCAAACATCATAAAAATAATCATGAAAAGCAACAAACCATCACGCGCCATGCTTAAAAAAAACTGCGTAAAGAATTGGCTGATCGTCTCTGTATCACTCGATACATTGGTCACCAATCGACCAATCGCGTTTGTATCAAAAAAACTCATCGCTTGCCGTTCAATATGTGCAAACAGCTCCATGCGTACCTTGCGAATTATACTTTGCCCAACGTACTGTAGAATCACAATTTGCGCATAGTTTGCGAGGACGCCGATGAGTACTGCAACCACATAAATAGCTGTAATCATGAGAAGACCATGCAGGTTAAGATGACTACCTGAGATATCTCTATCAATGGCGATTTTTACTAAGTACGGTTGCAGAACAGTTGTAGCGCTAAAAATGACGACTAAAATGAGGACAACGATAAATTGCATGAGATAAGGACGCGCAAATGGCAACAAGCGCAAGAGACTATTCATGCCATCCTGTTGTGAACGGTTCGCTCCACTCGTTTCTCCACTCACACAGACACCTCCCGCTCCCCTTGTTGCAAATCATATAATGTGCGATAAATTCCCTCACGTTGCAACAATTCTTCGTGCGATCCTTTTTCCACCAACTCTCCATCATCGAGAACAAGGATTTGATCTGCATGTAAAACAGCAGACAAACGGTGGGCAATGATAATCGTCGTCTTATGCGCACGCAATTGTTGCAGACGTGCAATCAATTGTTTTTCAGTATTCATATCGACAGCTGAAAGACTGTCGTCGAGAATCAAAATGGGCGCGTTTTTTAATAAAGCACGCGCAATCGCCACACGTTGTTTTTGCCCGCCCGAAAGTGCAACCCCACGCTCACCAATCTGCGTCTCCATGCCTTCGCGAAAGCGCATAATATCCTCATACACAGCCGCATTTTTTGCGGCCTGCCGAAGCTCTTCTGGCGTTGCCTCTTCGTTCGAGAACCCAATATTCTCTGTGATCGTCGTAGAAAAAAGGAATCCATCCTGAGGGACATATGCGATTGCTTCACGTAAATCGCTCAAACGTATGTTTCTTACATCCACTCCATCTATAAATATCTCACCGATCGGGGGTTCAAAAATACGCGGAAGTAAATTCGCGAGAGTCGTTTTGCCAGCCCCTGTTCGACCGACAATACCGATCGTTTCACCTGGTGTCACTACAAAGTTCACATTTTGCAACGCCGGATGATGACTGTCTGCATAGGAAAATACCGTTATCCTCACTTCGATAGCGCCATGAATATTGGTCATCGCAACTGCATCATCCGCATCAACAATCTCAGGAATTGCACCAAGCAGAGTACTCAACCGCATTAAGGAAGCTGAAGCACGCTGGAAATTATTTATTACGAAACCGATTTGTTGCAAAGGAGTAATGATCATTGCTAAATACAAAGTAAAGGCAACAAACTCCCCAAGTCGAATTTCATGATAAACTGTTAAATATCCACCGTAAAATAGAGCGATAGAAAAACTCAGGGAACCAAGCAGAGGGATAAATGACTGAAACATCGCACTTCGACGTATCATCTTCATCTGCATATGAACTACTTTTTCCACCTGACCGGAGAAACGATTCGCCTCTACCTCTTCACTCGCTGTTGCCTTAATCAACCGAATTGCAGATAAACTTTCCTCTGTGAATTCAGCCATATCTGATAGCGATTCTTGTACTTGGCGAGATGCAACGCGAATCTTTGGACCCCACCAAATAACGAGCAAGGGTACAAAGAGAATGGGTATCATACTGACCAAGGTCAATTTGATGCTAATCGTCGTAAAAGTCATATAAAGCGTGGCTAAAAGTAGAAATATGGAGTTAGTCAAAATATTAGCGCCGCCTGACAGTGCCTCGCGCACAGCGCGCACATCATTCATCGCATGATTCAGCAAATCGCCAATACTCCGTTGCCGATAGTAGCTCGTGGACAATGTCTCCCAGTGAGCTAATAATTTTTGTCGCAATTGATATTCAAAGATTCGGCCACTGCGACCATTTAGCAATTGTCCAATTCCATATAAAAAGACATAGAGAATTCCAATTGCGAGGAGTTCGAGCGCATAATGCGTTACAAGCGCCATACTCAACGCACCACGAGATAATAAATCAGTAAATTCCCCAAGCAAATGCGGGAACTGTACGTAAACAATTTCTGATAAAATGATGGAAGAAATCGCGACAGTATAGGTCCAACGTTTTTCTACGAGGAATCGCCGTAATAGGTGTTTAGGGTCTTCGATCGCAACTCCCTCCCGGATCATTTCTGTCTCATGCGATTATAACATAATGAAACGTTTACGTTAGATTTGGGCGGTGAAGTTTGTGTCTTCCCATCGGTTCGGGCAAAACGGTCATACGATCACTAGGATTATTCCTTTATTCGCTCTGCTCACGCTCACTTTTTTGCTGCTTCCATTCCTTGCCTTAGTGACCCATGTGCCACTTGCCGCACTTTTTCACAATGTAGGACCGGACACCAATCAAGCCGTTCGGATCTCGATCTTCTCTACGCTCATCGCCATGGTTGTGATTGTCGTATTCGGAACTCCACTCGGCTGGCTACTCGCACGTCAGACAAGCCTCCTGTGGCGTCTGGTGGAATTTTTCCTCTACATTCCGTTGCTTATGCCTCCACTTGTCGTTGGTCTATTACTTGTCTATTTTTACGGTCCATATGGACTGATTGGAAACGTACTCTCTCATCTGCAAATATCTGCGACAAATAGTTTTCTTGCGATCATTATTGCAGAAATATATGAAGCCATGCCCTACTTTGTCTTTTCCTCTATAGCGGCTTTTTCACAGATTGATCAGCGGTTAGAACAAACTGCCATGGGGCTTGGCCTTACCCCATGGCAGACATTTCGTCGCGTTACACTCCCACTGTCACTTTCAGGACTCACCGTTGGCATTGCCATGGCGTTTGCTCGCGCACTTGGCGCTTTTGGCGCCGTGATTATTGTAGCGTATGATCCACACACGCTGCCTGTAGACATCTGGATTGCATTAGAGGAACAAGGATTACCAACGGCATTACCACTCGCACTTTTGCTTATGTTAATTGCACTTCCGCTACCTTTACTTGCGGTACTATGGCGAGTACTTAGGACCCGTCACACATCTTCATGACATGAGGAGTTGAAACGTCGTGTGGTCACTCTTTGTACAAACGGCCATCCCAATTGATGAAATAGAAGCGAAGACACAAGATGTCTACGGTGCTCTTTACGAAGCAAATACCATCGTAGGAAAAGCACAAGTCCTCCTTCACGGCCACAAAGAAACGAATCAGTTAATCGTATGGCAACGACATCTGTTTGCCATTGGACATGAATTTTCAAATGCGTCACCATTTGGCTTAGACGATGAAGTGGAGTGGCTACTCACACACATTACCCACCTCAAAGTACATGTGTCATTGCACGAATTCATACTGCCAAACGGCACTCAAGCCGTCTGTGAATTGCGGCATGCCGCAGCAGTTCTTCAACGTGCAAGTCGGGAAATTTTCCGTTTAAGTCGCATGCGTCCAGTTGGCAGTGCAAGCGTGCAGTATGTAGACCTCTCTTCTGCGTACTTATTCTATCTCAGTGTATGGCTTAATCAGGAAGCAGGAGTTGGAGAACTACCAGCCAAAGAATTGAACACGTAGGAACCTATTGATTAACTTTGTGATATGGATTGATGTGCAGATTTATAAAAGTGACCTGTCGCAGTCGCAACAACATCACCTGATTCATCCGAAACTAAAGCTGTAAAAAGTGCCAAGCGATAGCTGTTTTGCGTCGGTGTGACTTGGCACTTCAAACTTCCTACAAGCGCCTGCTTCACAAAATTCACGGTCAAATTGATCGTTACCGCTTTTTTGAGCTCCCCATCTAAGGCAAATGCAGTTTCCGCCATGGCCGTATCAATAAACGTCGTAATCACACCTCCGTGAACAATACCATACCGATTGAGTAATTCATCTCCGATTTGCATTTCGTACAGAAAAGATTCCACTTCCTGCGGTACGTGCCGAAAGCGCATTACCTCGAGCAAAAATGCGAGCGGTTGGTGATAGGTACGCTTTTTGGCTTCTATAAGGCGAACCATTTGCTCTAATTCCACCTCATTCATATTACTTAGGAGTTCAACAATTTTTTCACGCATTTCCATCATCCTTTCTTTACCTAATCATAGTCATGGAATGAAAACATTTCCACCTGCACAAACTATCGTCACATCACAAATTAGGGGAATGAACGAGTGGCTACAATTGTAGCAGTAGAAACGGCACTTCCATCATACATTGTAACTCGCGACGAAGGTCGTGAGATGGCACGACGACTTTTTTCAGATGTCTTTCGCGATATGGATCGTCTTTTGACCGTTTTTGATCATGCAGAGATCGATCAACGGCAATTTTGCGTTCCGCTAGAATGGTTTACCACGCCAAAATCATTTCAAGAGAAAAACCGCCAATACCAACTTTCAGCCGTTACACTTGGGGTCGAGGCCGCCAAATCAGCCTTAGAAGCAGCCCGCATTGCCGCAAAAGATATTGATGCGATTATTTTTGTTTCATCCACGGGGATCGCGACACCAAGTCTTGATGTGCGAATTGCACAGTCGCTCGGGCTTCGGGAGGACACGAAGCGTTTACCCCTCTTTGGTCTCGGATGTGCGGGTGGCGCTTCTGGCTTAGCACGTGCCTACGACTATGTGACAGCACACCCGCAAGATATGGTTTTGCTTGTTGCGGTTGAACTATGTGGACTGACTTTCATCCACGGTGATCGCTCCAAGAGCAATCTCATCGGGACCGCCCTGTTTAGCGATGGTGCAGCAGCAGTACTGGTGGTCGGAGCAGAGCGTAGACAGGAGAATGAAGAACTTTTTCACGGCCCCCGAATCAAAGGTTCCAAATCGCAACTATGGCCTGATAGTGAGGATGTCATGGGTTGGGACCTACGCAATGAAGGCCTTGCTGTGATCTTTTCACGTGATATTCCTACACTTGTGCGACGTGAGATGAACGATCAGATGAGTCAACTTCTCGATTACTATAGCATTACACGCCATGAGCTCACTCAGTTCATTGCACATCCTGGTGGAGCAAAGGTACTCACAGCATACGAGGAGGCCCTTGGTATTCCAACAGAGTGGCTTGAATCTGCGCGCAAGGTGCTGCGTCATCATGGCAATATGTCCTCCCCAACGGTGTTATTCGCCTTAAAACATGTACTGAAACAACACCAAAAGTACCCAGCATCCGTTCAGGGATACGGAATACTCGCCGCGCTAGGACCTGGATTTTCCTGTGAACAAGTATTGCTTGACTTTAACGAATAGTTAACATTTTCAAAGGAGCGATCTCCATGATCGTACGCATCGCATTTGCCTTGATTACCTTAGTGATGATCGAGCGCTTCGTTGAATTACGCTTAGCAGCAAAATATGCGGTTATGTTACGTAATGCAGGAGCTCATGAAATCGACGCGGATCATTTTTACTGGTTCTTCATCGTCCATGGTGGGTTTTTCATCTCTCTATGCCTAGAGATCTGGTATGGCAAGGCATCTCTACAGAGTATATGGCCTCCAGCACTCCTTGTTTTCGCTGGTGCACAAGCCTTGCGCTTATGGAGCATCCTAACGCTTGGACAAAATTGGAATGTTCGCATCTTCGTGCAACCTGGCGCATCACCTGTAACGACGGGCCCATATCGGTATCTACGTCATCCAAATTATCTTGCGGTGACGCTCGAAATTCTCACTTTGCCACTCGTTTTTTACGCTGTTGGAACCGCAATCCTATTTTCACTGCTAAACTTCCTGCTTTTACGCCGTCGCATTATGCTCGAAGAAGCCGCGTGGATGCGAGAAACCGATTACGCAAGGATCATGAGAGAACACAAACGATGGCTATTTTGGGGACGCATATCATGATATGCTTGAACAATAGCCCTGCGATGTAAATGAAAGGTGAAGATGATCCTTGTGGTTAGCGTTTCTGTTGATTGCCGTTTTCCAGGGGGTTTCCGGATGGAATGACGGTGGAAACTTGCTGGGTTTATTTGAACATGCTGGGACAAAGGCTCGCATCTCCCTTTTCCTATTGATCATCGGGATTCTCAGTGGACCATTTATTCTCGGTCCACACGTTGCCAAAACAGTGGGACAAGACATTATCCACCTACAACATGGAGATATTCATGTGCTTAACGAGGCACTTATAGCGACATTGGCAACTCTTTTGTTAACATGGCTCATCCGTTTGCCAACCAGTACTTCGCTTGCTTTGATCGGCGGCCTGATCGGAGCCGCATGGGCCTCACTTGGCATCCATGCGATTCATTGGAGTGGTTTTTGGATGACGATACTTTCTGTCCTGCTATCGGTTGTCTTTGGCTTTATTGCAGGGTATGTCGGATACCACATTGAGCGCCGCTACAGACATCGCACAACAAGCTCACTTGCTTTTTTATGGCCGCGTTTATCCTATGCGCTAACCGTTCTTCAAGGAATCGCCTATGGTGCAAATGACGCTGAAAAGGCCATTGGACTCACTGCCTTACTCTTGTTAATTGGTCATCATGCGACAAAATTCGCGGTCACGCCTTTAATCGTCGCCTCTTCAAGCGCAATTTGGCTGCTGGGTTGTCTGCTTGGCGGTAAACGCATTGCACAAACAGTTGGCCGTGCATTTTTTAACTTAAAACCAAAACATGTGGTCGCGATCCAAAGTGGTGCGGCACTTGTCGTAATTGCAGCAGCAATGCTTGGTGGACCTGTTAGTACCACGCAAACAAGCGATAGTGCACTGTTTGGTGTTGGTCGAGATTTACATCATCAAAGATTGCACACAGCAAAAGTTGCACGACTCTTTGTCACATGGGGTCTTACGCTGCCTGTAGCACTACTTTTTGGCTTCGCCACCGCATGGCTGGCGAAGCTACTTTCGCTATGAGAGGTTGTTCAAAAAGGGTCGAGAACTCTGCGGCGCAGGGCTTCGGCTTGTGCTGGACATGCGTGCTCATGTCCCACCTATCGTACACTCCGCGCGCATGTCCAGACTTCACCAACCCCCTGCTTGCATCTTACCTCAACCCTTTTTGAACAGGATCTCAAAATCACACGTTTAATAATTTTGAAGTAAGGATGAACAAT
>JAKACV010000073.1 GCA_021821085.1 Bacillota bacterium
TCATGCCCTCTCCTCCTGTTCCGCATAGCGTCCCAACTACAGCGTACAGGAATGGGATGTCGAGGTGGTCAACTTTTCGGTTATCAAGGTACGCTTATCCGGTCAACTTTTATATTAGCGAACACAAACATCCTTTTGACTCGCTCTTGGATTTTTTACATCTCCTTGATAATCCGTGTCTGTTGTTCCAATATACGTTTTGCCATCTCGCGGTATCGCAAAAATCATGCGCCCATCCGGAACGTCAAAGTACACAGGATTTTGTAGAGGAAATCGTCCTCCATCAACTACAACATGAACGCCTTTCGTCAAATGTAATGTTTTCCCTTTTTTTGAATGGTCTAATTCACGCAGTTCATCCACCCAAGGACCGGTTGCATTAATAACGTGTCTAGCCATTACGGAAAATATATTGCCAGTGAGCATATCTTTCACCTTAGCTCCAACAATTTTTCCATTTTCGTAAAGTAACGTCTCTGCCTTCGCATAGTTCATTGCTGCTGCACCACGTTCTACTGCTTCTTTCATGATTTCTACTGTAAGTCTTGCGTCATCTGTCCTATATTCAACATAATAACCGGCTCCCATAAGATCATCTGTACGGAGTAAGGGTTCTTTCTCCACCGCCTGTGCAGAGGACAGCATCTTACGGCGTTCATTTGCTTTGACGTGAGCTAAGCGATCATACAGGTAAATACCGATTGAACTCGTAAACATACCATAGCTCCCATGACGAATAATAGGCAAAAGCATCCAAAGTGGAGTGGTGACATGTGGCGCATTTTCATAAACAATTTCTCTTTCTTTCCCTACCTCTGCCACCAATCCAATATCCAATTGCTTTAAATAGCGCAATCCGCCATGAACTAACTTCGTAGATCTACTTGAAGTACCTGCTGCAAAATCTTGCATTTCAATGAGTCCAACCGTCATTCCTCGCGTCTGTGCATCCAATAATATCCCGGCTCCCGTTACTCCTCCACCAATGACTAAAAGATCTAAGCGCTGTGTCCGTAAATGTGCGATGGTCGCAGGTCGACTATCAAATGAAAACGATCTAACCAATTCATCTCACTCCTTAACGTAAAAACCACAAGTCAATCCCCTGTGCAGGAAGACTTGTGGTTTCTCTTTAACTCCATACCACATATTTGATTAAATTGTCATTAAACTACTTAAAGGATCTTGTTGCTTGAACAGCTTTTTGCCACCCTAAGTATAATCGATTTCGCACATCAGTGTCCATCGTTTCTGAAAAGGTACGATCAATCATCCCATGATCCGCAATTTCCGTCTTATCTGCCCAAAAACCTACAGCTAAACCTGCTAGGTAGGCGGGCCCCCAGCGCGATCGTTTCTAGAACCACCGGTCGCTCGACGGGCACAGCGAGAAGATCACTTTGAAACTGCATTAAAAAATTATTCATCGTGGCCCCCCATCGACACGCAACTTCTTAAGTGTAATACCCGAATCCGCTTCCATGACCGAGAGAACATCCTTCGTTTGATAGGCTAATGATTCAAGCGTCGCGCGCACAAAATGCTCTTTTTGTGTTCCTCGTGTCAAACCGAAAACTGCCCCACGAACCTCACTATCCCAGTAAGGTGTGCCTAACCCTACAAAAGCTGGCACCATATACACTCCCTCTGTGGATTTGACACGTGTTGCATACGCTTCACTTTTAGACACATTATTTACCATGCGAAGACCATCTCGCAACCATTGAATTGCCGAACCTGCTATAAATATACTTCCTTCTAATGCATATTCCACCTTACCGTCAACTCCCCAAGCAATGGTTGTAAGCAACCCATGTTCTGAACGAATCGCTTGTTCTCCTGTATTCATGAGCATAAAACAGCCGGTCCCATACGTGTTTTTTGCCATTCCAGGTTCAAAACACGCTTGCCCAAAGAGGGCTGCTTGCTGATCACCAGCGATTCCCGAAATCGGTATCCTCTCTCCAAAAAATAAGTTGGGATCTATCATGGCATATACTTCAGATGATGAATGCACCTCTGGCAGCATACTCGCTGGAACCGACAGCATGTCAAGGAGCTCTTCATCCCACTTCAGATCAAAAATATGATACATGAGCGTTCTCGATGCATTGGTATAATCAGTGACATGTGCTTTCCCATTTGAAAGTTTCCACACAAGCCACGTATCCATTGTTCCAAATAGCAAGTCACTTTGTTGCGCCTGTTCACGTACTCCTTCTACATTATCAAGAATCCATTTAACCTTTGTTCCGAAAAAGTACGCATCAATCAGCAACCCCGTTTTTTCACAAACTGTGTCGGAATACCCCTCTTGGTTTCAACTGTTCACATAGGTCTGACGTTTGGCGTGACTGCCAAACAATCGCGTTGTATACAGGAATCCCTGTTATTTTATCCCATACACTCGTGGATGAATCGCTGTTCTTTAACCCTGGTTTTCAATGTATTTTCTAATGACTTTCTGACTGGCATTCCCGATGGTACAACAGAAATACCCATCACTCCAAAAGGTTTGTTCCTTATCAGACTTTGCGCTAATCTCTTCAAAAATAGATTTTACAAAATCCCCGTATCGGATGAGGAGTTTCTTACGGTACTTGCAGACAAAAATCAGATGATACAAGATCAGGAACTTTGCATGATTTTTTGTGTCATCATCCATGATCTACGCGCACTCTCTCTTTTCATCTTTTCAAACTTCGGGATAGGTTTGAAATCGATCTTTATTCCGTGAATATCCATTAAGATCGCATATCCTGTAGACATCCTACCTTTAATAAAATAGGCTTGACCTACATACTGTACCTTGTCGAACTTCCGAAATCCTTTGATCTTACAAGTGGTGATTCGTTGTTCGCTTCCAATGCCTTTTGTTTGTTGGTAATCTCCGTCCGAAACACATCTTTTGAATAGCACCTGATTCGTTTTAAATGTGGGTATTGACCCTTGTGAAGCAATAGCTACTGCATCAAAATAATGGTCTTTCGGCAGTTCCATAAGTTGACGATGTTCTTTGGTGACAAAACCGAACGTTTCTTCTGCGTTGACTCGTTTAAGAAGTTGGGTTCGGATGCTATTCATTTGTGTAACATGACAAAGTTGCCCTTTTTTTCTTGCCGATTGCCTTCAATCTTAGGTTCCCGGCATGGAGTTCATCATGACAGGTTTTGCATAAGGAATAACTTTTTTCACGAGAAGTCCCCTAAACACAAAACCGTCCTATACCCCTTTGAAGAGGCAAGTAGAACGGTTCTCAATGTCTCCAAATCGATTAAGTTAACCACTCAAGAAAGGGATTACAGATGTTTATAAAATAAAAATACCACTTTTTAAAATCTTGTCTAGTAGAGGTTGTTCAAAAAGGCTCTAGTAGGCGTCTGTTTCTTACCAAGTACACGTCAGTCCAGGGAAGGCCGATGAGCCTTTGACATGAGATTCACTGGGAACCCGGCAAGATCGTTTGCACGAGGCACAGGCGCTATTGTGATCTCATCTTAATACATGCTAAACGGCGTTTCTCAGAAGGTGAATTATACTGCGGCAACACTGTGGAACAGGTTTTGCACGTAAGCGATCGGCCAGACGCTATATTATTTCCCACATCTCTTTTGTCGTAGATATACGCAAAATAGGCTGGTTATGCGGTAAGTAATAACAATCTAATTTTTATCATAAGTAATACAAAAAGCCTCAGTCCTTTTTCTCACATGTCAATCAAATCTTGAAGGGTCTGTAAGTACTTTTTCACTAAATACTCGCATCTAACCGTTTCAGAAGCACCACGAATACTACGAACCAAGCCCTCATTGCACAGTGGAACAATCAACTAAATCCCTATGTTGATGGCAAGTTTTATCGCCTATCAACATAGGGCGGTTCATTTCGCCAACTTCATGACGACTGCAAAACTAACCACGTTTATTCAGAAAAAATATTAATTTACTGAAGGTTGTTTTGTTGAGTATTCGACATGGTCTGGGCCTGTTGCATATTCTGTTGCGCTTGTTGTAGTTGCTGTGCGGCTTGCTGTAGCTGTTGCTGTTCCTGGGTATTAGCTTGTGTACCTGCTGCATTTTGTACTTGCTGTAACTGTTGCTGTGCTTGCTGTAGCTGTGTTTGCGCCTGCTGCATTTGTTGAGGATTGGCGCTTGACTGAGCTTGTTGAAGTGCTTGTTGCGCTTGCTGAGCTGCTTGTAGTGCCTGTTGAACTTGTTGTTGCTGATTTTGCTGATTCATCGAGATCCTCCTCTATTTGTAAGAACCAAAGTCTTAAAAACACATGTGTTATTGTCTACCAAATCATGAATTTTATACGCGCACATTTGATTAGTATTGCATTAAGTAACCTCGAATAAAGTATAGTATGATATGATGTTTTTAAACATTCAATAAACAAGTGGGGGCAAGGTATGTATTTACTTCTACTGAACTATGTCAGACCACTCGCGGAGGTCGAGCAGTATATCACAGCTCACGTTGCTTTTCTCGATAAATTCTATGCACAGAACAAATTCATTGTATCTGGTCGCCGAAAGCCAAGAACCGGTGGCGTCATACTAGCTAGAGCAGATTCGCTTGCCGAAGTTCAACAGATCATCAACCAGGATCCATTTCATCAAAATGGCGCTGCAGAGTATGACATTATCGAGTTTGCACCGACAAATTTCGATCCCCAGTTCGCATCATTTGTCGACTAAAAACTAAAGCGGAAATAACATCCCTTTCAATCTATTTATGCATAAAATTTTTTCTTATAGAGCCTGTTCAAAAAGGGTTGAGGTAAGATGCAAGCAGGGGTTTGGTGAAGTCTGGACATGCGCGCGGAGTGTACGATAGGTGGTACATGAGCACGTATGTCCAGCACAAGCCGAAGCCCTGCGCCGCAGAGTTCTCGACCCTTTTTGAACAACCTCTTTTAGGTAAAAATGTTCATTCTGAACTACTCCTTCATGACTTACGGACAGTAAAAGCCATGCGTTGCGTACATACTTCGCCTCTCCTGAATGTCCATGCAAAGTCATTTAAACAATAGTTGTAACTTAGCGATAACGCTTCCATGTGTTTCCTTAACTCGTGAAAGGAGTGCCACCAGTTATGTCGAGTTTCTTGCACAAAGCCTACAGGAAGCTTTGTGCAAGGTCCCATTTTGGCGGTACTGGGATTGAACACATTTCATTTCACTGCAAAAACAGGCGATGGCTTCTCTATTTAAGTCCAAATGGATTAATTGGTTTCTCGCCGATATATGCTAAGACACTTTTGGTCTCCGTGTACAAATCAAGCGATTCCATCGCAAGTTCACGACCAAAACCGGACTGCTTATAACCCCCAAACGGCAACCCTGGAAATGCCGAGAAAGGGTTGTTAATCATCACGATCCCTGCTTTAAGCTGCCCCGCTATACGGTGCGCACGGCCAAAATTTTGCGTCCAAATGGACGCTGCCAATCCATATATCGTGTCATTCGCCAGTTGAACCACCTCTTTTTCATCTTTAAACTTAATGATGACAATCACAGGTCCAAAAATCTCTTCCTGGGCAACTTTCATGTGATTTTCTACATTAATGATAACAGTCGGCATATACCAGTGCCCTTTTGCAAATTGCGGCCCTTCTGGTTGTTTCCCGCCATAGACTACGTTCGCGCCATCTTCAAGTGCGGAGTTGACATAGGAATCAATGACTTTGACTTGCTGCTCAGAGATAATCGCACCAATGTGCGTGTTCTTATCCAGTGGTTCCCCGATCACCAATTGTTTCGCCTTTGCCACAAACGCTACGACAAACTGATCGTAAATGCTCTCCTGAACAAAAAGACGCGACCGTGCTTCACATGATTGACCTGTGTTGTAGTAGATTCCAAACAAGGCGCCGTCAATTGCCGCGTCAAAGTCAGCATCCTGAAACACGAGATTCGGTGATTTCCCACCGAGTTCCAATGTCACACGCTTTAGTGTTTTCGATGCGCGCGCCATAATGTCTTTCCCCGTAGTCGTTTCCCCTGTAAACGCCACTTTATCCACGCCCGGATGCTCCACTAAATATGCTCCTATATCTGCACCACTACCGGTAATTACATTTAATACACCTTCTGGGAGTCCCGCTTCATGGCAAATCTCAGTGAGAACAACGGCAGTGATCGGTGTTAAACTCGCTGGTTTTAAAATTACAGTACATCCTGCCGCGATAGCTGGAGCGATTTTCCACGCGGCCATCATAAAAGGATAGTTCCAAGGGATAATTTGTGCGCAAACTCCAGACGGTTCTTTCACTGTATAGTTAAAAAAACCGTTTGGTACTGGCTTTGTGCGACCTTCGTGGGCGAGTGCCGCAGCTGCGTATAATTCGAAATCTTCAATCGCCTGCATCACTTGTCCTTCGGCATTTGACAATGACTTCCCGCTGTTTAAAATTTCTAATTCACACAATTCATCAAAGCGACTGCGCATCAGCCCGGCAATTTTATTGAGTAATTGCGATCTGCGCGCTGCAGAAAAGCGCCCCCATTTTCCATCAAGTGCCTTTCTGGCCGCAGCTACTGCTTTATCCACATCTTCTCGTGTTGCTTTTGCAACTTTTGCTATCACTTCCCCTGTAGCTGGATTGTACGTGTCAAACCATGTGCCATTTGAACTTTCTACGTGTTCGCCATTGATGATGAGAGTATACCTTGCTTGAAGTTGCATGTCTCATTTCTCCTTTTATCTGTGAAAATGTAGAATTTACCCATTCAATTCAACGCATACGAAAGCTACTCTAAAACTACACACGTTCGATCAAGGTGGCAATCCCTTGGCCAACGCCAATGCACATCGTAGCAAGTCCGTACCTGCCTTCACGACGTTCAAGTTCAAAGAGCAGTTCGCCTAAAATACGTGCGCCACTCGCGCCAAGTGGATGACCGAGTGCAATCGCGCCGCCATTTACGTTAACTTTGTCGCGATCTAGCTTAAGCTCTCGAATGCACGCTAAGGTCTGCGCCGCAAATGCTTCATTCAATTCAATCAGGTCGAGATCCTTCGCAGATAGCCCAGTTCTCTTGAACAATTTGCGTGCGGCGTAAATAGGGCCTAATCCCATATAGCTCGGATCGACGCCAGTCACTGCGTAAGAGACGATGCGAGCGCGCGGCGTCAGTCCAAGGGACTGTGCATAGGATTTTTCCATGACCAGCACGGCGGCCGCCCCATCATTAATTCCAGATGAATTACCCGCTGTGACCGTCCCGCCTTCGCGAAATGCCGCAGGCAGCTTCGCCAACATCTCTCGCGTAGTCTGCGGACGCATATGCTCATCTCTTGTGAATAGTTCTGTTTTTCCACGGCCAACAGCAATTTCGATCGGGATGACATGATCCTGAAAATACCCATTTTCCCAAGCGGCATGAGCTCGCTGCTGACTTTCAAAGGCAAACTCATCCTGATCTTCTCGACGGATACGATACAATTCAGCTACGTTTTCTGCCGTTTCTCCCATGCTATAGGGAGGATATACCTCGGCCAAATGTGGGTTGACAAAGCGCCAGCCAAGCGTCGTATCAGCCAATTCTCGATTTCCTCTTGGTAATTCTTCTTCCGGTTTTAACATCACAAGTGGCGCTCGCGACATATTTTCCACACCGCCTGCGACAAAAACATCCCCGGTTCCTGCCAAAATGTGGGCACCCGCTTGATTGACCGCTTCCAAGCTTGATCCGCACAGGCGATTTACGGTCACCCCTGGCACAGACACAGGCAAGTCAGCTAATAGTCCTGCCATTCGAGCCACATTGCGATTATCTTCACCCGCTTGATTGGCACATCCAAAAATGACATCTTCAATTACTTCTCGAGGCACTTGCGGATTTCTTTCGAGCAAGGACCGAATCACCTGCGCAGCCATATCGTCGGGGCGAACGGATTTGAGCGATCCCCGATAACGGCCAAAAGGAGTGCGCACAGCATCGATAATAACTGCTTGTCTCATCGTTAGTCTCCCTATTCATTCTGTTTGAATCTTTTGCGTCGAGCGCATGAGCGTCATTCACCTAATGTGCCGCACCTTGTCCATCTGTTTGCGCCAAATAAGAATAGAATCCTCTTCCACTGCTCTGTCCAAACCGTTTTGCATACGTAAGTTTTTGCAACAGCGGCGCTGGGCGATAGGCATCTTCTCCAAGATGTACATGCATCCCTTGGAGAACGGATATAATTTCGTCAAGCCCAATCCGATCTGCCCATTCTAAAGGACCAAACGGATAGTTCGTGCCATGTTTCATGGCGATATCAATGTCCTTTGCACTTGCTACTCCTTCGCCCAAAGCAAAGGACGCCTCATTTACGACCATGGCAAGAATGCGCGGGAACACCATGCCTGGACAGTCGTCGACTTGCTCCACTTGTTTGCCGCGTTCCTGCCAAAACAATGTCGCACGCAGCCACTGTTCCTCCTGCTCCATCTGTAGCGGACGAATGACTTCTAACACATCCATCGAGGTCAGTAACCAAGGTTGAAAGCCGCTCACCCGTTGTGGATATTTCAACCACGAGGCAACTTCTGCTACATAAGCCGTCAGACCAGATACAAATATAGGTATTTGTTCTGAAATCATAGTCTCCACGTGCGCCAATGCCAATTGACGTAAAGTGGAATCACGGATCACTTCAATCACCACATCAGCAGAGGAATAATTCTCTAAAGTTTCAGAAAAACGCACGACCTCATCTCCCCGGTCGGTCAACCAATGAGCAACTTCCTCACTCTGTGGACCCTCCCCGAGCAACAGAATTTTACTGGCGGTCATAGGAGTAGTACCCTCTTCCGGTCTTCTTTCCGATATTTCCAGATTGAACCATAGATCGCTGCAAACCATGTGGGCGAAACCTAGATTCTTGAAAATACGATTCGTACACTGATGCAGTCACTGCGTAATTGACATCAATGCCAATGAGGTCTTGGAGCTCAAAAGGCCCCATCTTAAACCCTGTTGATTTTATGATACGATCAATCGCCTGTACCGAGGCCACCTGCGATCCTGCAATGCGCAACGCTTCGAGATAAAAGGGTCGGGCGACGCGATTGACGACAAACCCTGGCGTATCTGTGACGCGAATAGCCAACTTCCCGACTTCAGACGCAATCTGAACAACCTTTTCGACGACAAACGCCTCCGTAAATTGCCCCGCCACCACTTCCACCAATCGCATCACAGGAGCTGGGTTGAAAAAGTGCATACCGACGACACGTTCCGGATGCTTAGTCACAGAGGCAGTTTCTGTGATCGACAGAGACGAAGTATTCGTGGCCAAAATCGCTGTTTGTGAGCAAATTTGATCAAGCACTGAAAAAATTTGTTGCTTTACATCCATCCGCTCGACGACCGCTTCAATTACAAGTTCTGCTTGATGCAACTCGTCCAACGTGTCGACAGTGCGAATTCTCTGCAGTATGACCTCTACGGGTTCAGACAGCTTCCCTCTACCACTCTTGCGACGCAATCGATCGGTAATATCAAAAAGTGCTTTTTCACGAATCTCTAGAGCGACATCATAGAGATAGACTGAATGGCCGGCAACCGCAAATACTTCTGCGATGCCATTACCCATGGTACCGCCACCCACGACTGCGATGATCGCCTTTTCCATAGTACCTCCTTGCATCTTGCAACCCCCAAAATGCCTGACATGTCCAGCTAACCGTTCGGATATAAATTGCGACGATCAATCACGCGATTGGCTTTACCTTCACTGCGTGGCAAATTTCCCGGTGGATGAATCGAAACTTGTGTCGAAATAAGTAACGCATTGCGAAGCTCATGCATAATCTCGTGTCTTATGCGCCTATAGGGCTCTCCATGTGGATCAAACTCACCCGCACTGAGCACAAAAGAGTCTTCTACCTCGACAAAAACTGTAATTTCATCCAATGTACCTTTTCGATCAATTTGAATTTGAAAATGGGGCGCCAAGTATGGATGGCTTAAGATAACCGATTCAATTTCTGAAGGAAAGACGTTGACGCCACGGATAATGACCATATCGTCAATTCGACCTTTAATGCGCGACATGCGCAGATGCGACCGACCGCATTGGCAGGGTTCTGGGTATAAAAATCCCACATCACCTGTTCGATATCGGATAATCGGAAATGCTTCTTTAGCGAGCGAGGTAAACACGAATTCTCCAGTTTCCCCATAGGGCAGTGTTTCAAAAGTTTTCGGATCGATCACTTCAATGTAGAAATAGTCCTCCGCCACATGCAGCCCTTCTTGTTGTTCAAAACATTCGATTGCAACACCTGGTCCCATGACTTCTGACAAACCATAAATGTCAATTGCCTTTAACCTGAGCTTCTCTTCTAACGTGTGGCGCATTTCCTCAGACCACGGTTCTGCTCCAAAAATCCCATATTCCAAACTTGTAGCTCGAGGGTCTTTTCCCATGGCCTCCATCTCTTCTGCGATGTTTAACACATATGACGGCGTACCAGCAATCCCTCTCGGGTTGAAATCTTCTAAGATCGTAATTTGCCGTGGCGTATTCCCACCAGACATGGGGATGAGCGTTACTCCAAGACGCTCGGCCCCATAATGTAAGCCAAGTCCACCTGTAAACAATCCATACCCGTAGGTATTCTGAAATAAATCACCTGGACGTCCACCCGCAGTGACCATGGCGCGCGCAACAATCTCCGACCAATTGGCTAGATCACGTACTGTATATCCGACAATCGTTGGTTTTCCCTTCGTCCCGGATGACCCATGAATGCGAACAACCTCTTTTTGATCTACTGCAAACAGGCCAAACGGATAATTCTCCCGTAAATCAGACTTTTTTGTAAACGGAAGTCTGCGCACATCATCCAGCGTTTTGATTTCATCTGGCATAACACCGAGCGCATCAAAAGCCTTGCGATAGAAGGGAACGGAAGTATACACGCGTTCAACGGTTTTCTTTAAACGGTGTACCTGCAACTCCTCCAGTGACTCCCTGTCCATCGTTTCAATTTTAGGCTGATACATTGAACTTCCTCCCCTCCCCATCTCCACTTGATTTCACTT